>SLRE01000256.1 GCA_007131125.1 Bacteroidales bacterium
ACCAAATGGATCTTCCCGGTGGTATAGACGTAGATTTTGGCGGGCAGATCGAGGACCAGCAGGAGGCCTTTGCCGACCTTCTGCTGCTGATGGTTTTGAGTATATTCCTGGTTTATGTGGTTATGGCGGCACAGTTTGAGTCATTCCGCATGCCGGCTATTATTATGCTTGCCGTGCCCTTTGCTTTTTCAGGCGTAATGATTGCACTGTTTATTACCGGCACAGAACTTTCGGTTATTTCCATGATCGGGGGGATTATCCTCATTGGAATCGTGGTTAAAAACTCCATTGTACTCATTGACTTCACCAACCTGATGTACGCAAGAGGGCTGAATATTGTACAGGCAGTAGTTACTGCCGGAAAGTCAAGGCTTCGTCCGGTGCTCATGACGGCACTTACCACCATGCTTGCCATGATGCCAATGGTGCTTGCCCGGGGGGAAGGTGCAGAAATATGGGCTCCCATGGCCATTGCCGTGATCGGAGGGCTGTTTTTCTCCACTTTGATCACCCTTGTTTTCGTACCGGTTGCATATACCATGTTTGGCGCAGCCAAGCTTAAAAGAAAAAGGCAAGAGCAACAGCAGGAAGCTTCCCTGCGTGAATAAAAAAAATACCCGGAGGCGGGTTGTGTTATGAGAGCATTATTTCTCCATAAGCTGCCTCCGGGAATTTATTAACCAGGAAAAATTTCAGGAATTGAAACATCCATGATTAACTTAATACACACAAGAGGATGATTGTTTGGAATACAGCACCTATCCGGCAAAGAAAAGTTAATTGTGATGTTCTCCTGCTTCAGTGGGAGCGGAAACTGACGGAATAATCAAATTTTAAAAAGATGAAAGCGGTTTTTATTGTATACAATCAGGCCTTAACCGAGAGGGTAGATAAATTGTTGAATGAAACAGGTGCCAGGGGTTTTACACAGTGGCAGGATGTAATGGGACGCGGGAGCGATAAAGGAGAACCCCACATGGGTACCCATACCTGGCCAGCTTTGAACAGTGCGGTTTTGTCGGTGGTTGATGATGATAAGGCAGAGGCTCTGCTGGCCGGAGTCGATAAAATCAACCAGGCAGCGGAAGCACAGGGCATCAGGGCTTTTCTCTGGAATGTGGAAAAGACCGTTTAAAGCAGCTTGTCAATGGCTTTGGCCAGCTTCCGGTCTTTTTCAGTAATCACCCCTCCCACATCGTGGGTAGACAAACGAATATCTACCTTGTTGTAAACGTTGGTCCATTCGGGATGGTGGTTTTGCTTTTCGGCAATTATGGCCACTTTTGTCATAAAGGAAAAAGCTTCCACAAAATTTTTAAATTCAAAGCTTTTTACCAGCTGATTGTTCTTTTCTCTCCACATGATAATTGGTTTTACTCTTAAAACAAATTTGAGACAGAAAAGGTTTTCAGCCCGCAATCTTTACCTTTAGGGATTTCCTGAATAAAACGCCTTAAAAAACAGCTTAAAACAAGCCAGCCGCAAATTCTTCCGGTTGTACCTTGTGAAAATAATCCTGGAAGGGGATGGATTTCAATCTTTTCAGGATTTCTTCTTCCCGGTGGGGGGTTTCCCTGAGAATGGCTTCCACTTCGGCAACATCCAGTTTGTTGAAAAAATCCCCGAATATACGAATGTCCTTGATGATGCCTTTGCTAACGTTCAGATGCATTTCCATAAAGCCGCCCTCGGTTCGGATGGCCTTTTGAAGATCGTAACCAGGAGAGCTGCCGAAATTCCACTCCCAGGTAGAGTATTTTTTTTCTGCCAGCTCCTGTATCCCTTCCAGATCATTTTGACTGAACTCATAAAAACGGCAATCCGGGTAGGTTTCATGAATATGGTCCATGATTCTGTCGCGGAATTGCAGCACATCCATGTCTTCTTTCAGGTGTTCGCGGATGTTGGTTACCCGGCTTCTGACACTTTTTACGGCTTTGTCTTTGTATTTAAGGGGATTGATCTTCAGGGCCATGGCCAGGTCCTCCATCAGTGATGAAAAAAGCAGGGTGCCATGCCGGAGAACCCTGTTTTTATAAATGTGCTCGGCATTTCCCGAAAACTTCTTTCCTTCAATGGTCAGGTCATTACGGCCCTCAAACCGGGCGTCAACCGACAATTTTCTCAGCACCTCAATAATGGGCAGGGTAAACTTTTTAAAATCTACCTTATGGTCTTTTTCCCCGTTCAAGATAAAGCTGAAGTTAAGGTTGCCAAGATCATGAAAAACCGCACCGCCTCCCGATAGCCGCCTGACCACTTTAATTTTTTTGGCCTTTACATAATCCATATTCACTTCGGCAAGGGTGTTTTGGTGCTTTCCTACAATGATGGCATTCTCGTTTCGCCAAAGCATAAAGCAGTTATCCGTGAAATTTTTCAACACGTATTCTTCAGCCGCCAGGTTAAACCAGGGGTCGGTATTGGGATGTTTGATGCAAAGCATAGAAAGGAGATTATTAAAACATGCAAAAATATAACTGCTCAGGCAGGTTTTTGTTTGGGAATTTATGTTGAAAACCGGGGGTTATTGGAAATGAATCAAAAGGAGGATTATGCAAAAACTTCGGTTTCCATCCCCAGGGCTTCCACTTTTTCAGCAATTTCAGTGAGTTTTTCCAAAGGAACCCTTTCCACATCTTCAGCCGGAGTGGCTCTTGCAATCGGGTAGATCATCACCAGGCGGGGTTTGAGCAAGGCAATGTGCTTCAGCCATTGGTTTACTTCTTCGTCGGTGGTGTTGTCAAAATGGATGCCTTTATAGTTTCCCTTTACAAAAAGGGTTTGAATGATCATCTGACCCTTGAACCGTTTCAGGTTTTCAATGACTTCAGAAAGGGTAATATTTATTCTTGGGTTGTTGATCTTCTGGAAAGTTTCATCTGTGCCTGCATCCAGTTTCAGAATGTTTTGCTCGACTTTCAGCAGTGCACGGGCCACCTTTTCATCTCCGGCCAGACTGGCATTGCTGAGCACGGAAATATTGGCATCGGGGTAATACTGATCCCTCAGGGCAATGGTATGGTCAATGATGGCTGCAAATTCAGGATGTAATGTGGGCTCTCCGTTGCCGGCAAAAGTGATGGCATCCAACAGTGCATTTCTGGCTTTCATGGAGCGGAGTTTCTTTTCCAGGGCCGTTTTTATTTCCTCCTTTTCCGGGAAGGTAAGGCAGTCACTGCTTTTGGGCAAAGTCCAGCCACATTCGCAATACAGGCAATTAAAGGTGCAGTGTTTAACATTGAGTGGAAGCAGGTTAACGCCCAGGGAAATTCCCAGGCGGCGGCTGCGTATGGGTCCGAAAATGATCTGCTCAAACAAAAAACCGTTCATAAGTCAGGAAGAAGTGGAAGAGGGGTCCGGGCTTGGGCCCTCAGTTTTCTTTTTGTGTTTTTCAAAGGCAAAAAACCTTTTTTGAAAAATCAGCAGGGTCAATACCCCGATGGTAATGGCAGAGTCGGCAACATTAAAAACCGGGCGGAAAAAAATAAACTCCTGGTTTCCCCAAAACGGGAACCAGGATGGGAAGAACCCCCTGATGACAGGGAAGTAAAGCATGTCCACCACTTTGCCATGTAAAAAAGGCGCATAACCGCCCTCTTCGGGCATAAAGCGGGCCACCTCATTAAAATAACTTTCACTGAAAATCAAGCCGTAAAAAGCGCTGTCGATAATGTTGCCAGTTGCCCCGGCAAGAATAAGGGAGATGCAGATAATAAGGCCTGTTGGTGCATTTTTTTTGATGAGCCTTACAAGGTACCAACCAATAAATCCCACGGCAGTAATGCGAAACAGGCTAAGAAACAACTTCCCTTGCTCCCCGGCAAACTCAAGCCCAAAGGCCATCCCGTAATTTTCGGTAAAATGAATAATAAACCAATTGCCAAAAACCGGGATGCTCTCCCCCAGGGTCATGTTGGTTTTCACCAATATCTTGGATACCTGATCTAATACCAACACCAGAAAGACTACCAACCAGGGAATATGCTTTTTCTTCAAAAACACTGGAGCTTTGGCAAGGATTATTTGTTCTGGTTAAGCTTGGCTTCGATACTAAGGGTTGCATGGGGCACACTTCTGAGGCGTTCTTTTGAAATGAGCTTGCCGGTGGCCCTGCAAATACCATAGGATTTGTTTTCAATACGGATCAAAGCATTCTCCAGGTCGCGGATAAATTTTTGCTGGCGGGCGGCCAACTGTCCGTTTTCTTCTTTTGACAACACCTGCGAACCTTCTTCCAGAATTTTAAAGGAAGGGGAAGTGTCGTTGGTGTCGTTTTCATTCTGGGTGGTATAGGCCTCTGTGAGAACCTTCAAACCGGCCCGGGCGTCTTCAAGTTTTTTCAGGATGATTTGCCTGAACTCCTGGAGTTCTTCATCCGAATACCTTGTTTTTTCTCTTTTAGGTTCCATATCTTCGCGGGATTTATATTAATGGTTTTTTTTATTGATCAAAACGAAAGTTTGAATTTCATCTGTAAGGGCTATCTCGGTTTTTTCGTTATCGTTAATTTGTTCGGTATAATTGAGTTTTTCCGCAAGGGTCTCCGAACAAATATAATCATTATTGTTGATAATAGCCGGGGTAATTTCATTGTGTTTTTGCACAAAAATCTCGATTTTGTCGGTTACCTCATACCCCTTTTCTTTACGCAGGTTCTGTATCCTGTTTATCAGTTCCCGGGCGATGCCTTCGTTTCTGAGCTCATCTGTTATGGTAACGTCTAAAGCGACAGTTAAATTTCCTTCGTTGGCCACCAGCCAGCCGGGAATATCTTCAGAAACGATCTCCACGTCATCAAGAGAAATTTCAACCTGCTGTCCTTCAATGTTCAGGCTGGCATTTCCTTCCTGCTCCATTGCAGCGATATCTTCCTGCGAAAAAGCGGCGATGGCTGCGGCAATCTGCTTCATCATTTTTCCGTACCGCGGCCCAAGCGCCTTGAAGTTGGGTTTTATCTTTTTTACCAGAACACCGGTGGTTTCGTCAAGATATTCCAGTTCCTTCACATTTACCTCAGAAAGGATAAGTTGCTCCACATCCTGCAACTGCTTTCGGAACTGCTCGTTGAGCACAGGCACCATTATTTTTTGCAAAGGCTGCCTTACCCTGATGTTCACTTTCTTGCGCAGGGCAAGCACCATGGATGAGATTTTCTGTGCAAGCTGCATTCTTTCTTCCAGCCCCCGGTCTATCATTTTTTCATCCGCCCCGGGGAAGTCGGTCAGATGCACCGAGTCCACATCATGGCGGCGGGTTACCCGGTTCAAATCGGTAAACAGTCTTTCGGAGAAGAAGGGCGCAATGGGTGCTGCCAGCATGGAAAGGGTTTCCAGGCAACGGTATAGGGTCTGATAGGCAGAAATTTTGTCTTCGGTATAATCTCCTTTCCAGAAACGGCGACGGCATAAGCGCACGTACCAGTTGCTCAGGTGCTCATCCACAAAGTCCTGCATCAGCCTTCCGGCCCGTGTGGGTTCAAAATCAAAGAAGCATTCATCAACCTTTTTCACAAGGGTGTTGAGCTCGGAGAGTATCCAGCGGTCAATTTCTGGCCGGTCTTTGTAAGGGATCTCTTCTTCTTTATAGGAAAAGCCGTCAATATTGGCGTACAGGGCAAAAAAAGCGTAGGTATTATAAAGGGTTCCAAAAAACTTCCGTTGTACTTCGGCCACCCCTTCCAGGTCAAACTTCAGATTGTCCCATGGCTGAGCGTTGGTGATCATATACCAGCGGGTAGCATCGGGTCCGTATTTTTCAATGGTGGTAAAAGGATCAATGGCATTGCCCAGTCGCTTGGACATTTTGTTGCCTTTTTTGTCAAGAACAAGGCCGTTGGAAACCACTGTTTTAAAAGCAACAGAATCAAATAGCATGGAGGCTATGGCGTGCAGGGTAAAGAACCACCCTCTTGTTTGGTCAACGCCCTCGGCAATAAAATCTGCCGGGAAGTTTTTTTCGAATAATTTCTTGTTTTCAAAAGGATAGTGAAACTGGGCATAAGGCATGGCACCGGAGTCGAACCAAACGTCGATGAGGTCGATTTCCCGGTGCATTTTTCTTCCTGTTGGGGATACCAGCACCACCTCATCCACATATGGGCGGTGCAGGTCAAACCGCCGGTAGTTTTCTTCGGAAAAGTCATCGGGGTCAAAGTCTTTCAGGGGGTTTTCCTTCATAAACCCTGCCTGAACCGACTTTTCTATTTCTTCTTTGAGTTGTGCTGCCGAGCCGATGCAAATCTGCTCTTCATGGTCGGCGGTGGCCCAGATCGGAAGGGGCACACCCCAGTACCTCGACCGGCTTAGGTTCCAGTCCTGCAGGTTTTCCAGCCAGTTGCCAAAACGTCCGGTTCCGGTGCTTTCGGGTTTCCACTGTATGGTATTGTTGAGGGCTATCATCCGGTCCTTCATGGCTGTTGTGCGGATAAACCAGCTATCAAGGGGGTAATAAAGAATGGGTTTATCGGTACGCCAGCAGTGGGGATAGGAGTGTTCGTATTTTTCGGCTTTAAAGGCCCGGTTTTCTTTTTTCAACTTGATGATGATGTCCACATCTACAGGGCGCTCGGCCTTGGGGCCATCTTCAGGCTCGTACTCGGGTTTCACAAAGCGGCCGGCAAATTCGCCCATCTCGTCAACAAACTTTCCTTTTTTATCAACCATGGTAAGGGCACCAAGGTTGTATTCCTTCCCGACCTTAAAGTCATCTGCACCAAAGCTTGGGGCGATGTGTACAATACCTGTACCATCTTCCGTGGTGACAAAATCGCCGAGCACCACCCGGAAAGGATCACCGCTTTCAGGCTGCACGTATGGCAGCAATTGCTCGTAGCGGATGTTTTCAAGTTGTTTTCCTTTAAAGGAGGCTACCTCTTTAAAGGGCACTTTTTTGTCACCGGGCTGATAGTCTTCCAAGGCCAGACTGGCATCTTTGGGATTGAAGAAGTTGTCCTTCAGCTCTTTGGCAATCACCACCTCAATGGGCTCGAAAGTATACTGGTTAAAAGTTTTAACTTTTACGTAATCAATATTTTTTCCAACGGCAAGGCCGGTATTGCTAGGCAGTGTCCATGGGGTAGTGGTCCAGGCAAGCAAGAAGACCTCCTCTGCGTCTCCCTCAAACAGGAAAGCCGACCTTTCATCCTTTTTCACCTTAAACTGGGCGGTCATGGAATTGTCTTTCACATTCCGGTAACAGCCGGGCTGGTTGAGCTCGTGGGTGCTGAGACCGGTGCCCGCAGCAGGCGAGTAAGGCTGAATGGAGTAACCTTTGTAAAGCAGCCCTTTTTCAAAAAGTTTGCTCAGAAGATACCAGACAGTTTCAATATACTTGTTTTCAAAAGTAATGTAAGGGTCGCTAAGGTCAACCCAATAACCCATTTTGCGGGTGAGGTCGTCCCAGGTGTCTTTATATTTCATGACATCCTTGCGGCAGGCCTGGTTGTATTCTTCTATGGAAATGGATTTGCCGATGTCTTCCTTTGTGATGCCCAGCATTTTCTCAACTCCGATTTCCACAGGCAGACCGTGGGTATCCCATCCTGCTTTACGGATTACCTGGTAGCCTTTTTGTGTGCGGTAGCGGCAGAAAATATCCTTGATTGCCCGGGCCATGACATGATGAATCCCCGGCAGGCCATTGGCAGAAGGAGGCCCTTCATAAAAAACCCATGGCGTTTTTCCTTCACGAAATGCAACGCTTTTTTCAAAAACCTTGTGCTCTTCCCAAAACCGCCTGGTTTCTTTTCCAATGCGGGAGAGTTCCAGCTTTTTATATTCTTTGTATTTCAATTCCATAAAACAGCTTGTTTTACCGCTGACCTGATGCCTCAATCAAATTGTATCTCAGGGGAGTCTATCATTTTAAAGGCGCAAAATTATAAAAAAAATCGGTAATAACTGCTTTCAGGTCTGCTTATCCCCCATGTGAAAAATTGCAGGGAGAAAAACAAGCTGAATCTTCAGCAAAAGGTAAGTTGCCTCTTTTTGTTGAAGGGGAAAAAACTGCGTGAAAATTTTCCGAAAGCCTATTCGGGGATCATCCTGAAAAACAAGCCGGGATTTTCGGTAAGAACATAAAGGTATCCATCGGGGCCATGGGCCACATGCCTGAAACGGGCCATCCCTTCCAGAATCCTTTCGGTATGGACTACGGTCGTATCCTGAAAAACAACCCTGTGGATATGCTGATTGGCAAGGGCCGTAACCAGCATGTTGTTTTCCCACTGCGGGTATTGGTCGGTATAAACGAATGACATTCCGCAGGGAGCAATGGACGGGGTCCAGTGCAGAATGGGGTCAATTTTTCCTTCCATGGTGGTGTCGGGGGTAATGATGCTTCCATCGTAATTTACACCATGGGTAACCAATGGCCATCCGTAGTTTCCTCCTTTATGGATGCGGTTGATCTCATCTCCTCCTTTTGGGCCATGCTCGGTTGCCCATAATTCGCCGGTCTGAGGGTGAAGTTGCATCCCCTGAATGTTGCGATGGCCGTAGGACCATATCTCCGGCAAGGCATCGGTGGTATCAACAAAGGGGTTGTCGGCAGGCAGGGAGCCATCGTCATAAAGCCGCATAATGGTTCCGTTATGATTGTGGAGTTCCTGCGCGGTTTCCATATTTCCACGGTCGCCGATGGTAAAGAACATATAATTGTTTTCGTCAAAAACAATACGGGTACCAAAATGTGCCCCGCCGGTGGAAGCCGGATGCCCCATAAAAAGCTCTTCCACATCGGTAAAAGAATTGCCGTCAAGTTTTCCCCTGGCAACGGCAGTGGTTCCTCCGTTATCACCCGGTGCGGAATAAGCAAGGTAAATCCAATCGTTTTGGTCATACTCGGGATGAAGAACAACATCCAGCAACCCTCCCTGTCCGTGCGCCCATATTGACGGGAGTCCTGAAACAGGATCGTCTGTGAGCTGGCCGTTTTCAAAAATCCTTAATCTTCCGGGACGCTCTGCGATCAATATCCTGCCGTCAGGCAAAAAAGCCATGCCCCAGGGGTTTTCAAGCCCGGTGGCAAGGGTATCGATGGAAAAGTTTAATTCTTCGGTTACGATGATATCTCCCTGTATGGTATCGTTGTTATCTGAACAGGCAAAAAACACAAAAGCAAAAAACAAAAATAAAACGGACAATTTCATACAAGCTTGGTTTTGGTTTAGTCTATAAAGTTAAGGATTTATCTGTGCTTATGCAAATCGGGTCAGACACCCTGCAGATTCTCAATGGCCGGAAACCCTTTCCTGGTTTCTTGTTTTTTTTGGTCAGCTTGTTTACATTTGAATAAGACCCTAAATAACCCAATAATAAAAAAAACAAACACATGAAAACCGCTGTAGTAACCGGAGGAGCCCAGGGAATCGGGAAGGCCATATGCCTGAAGCTTATCAGTGAAGGAGTTTATACCTTTATTTTTGACCACGACCGGGAGGCTTTATCTGAACTTTTTGAAGAAGCCGGGGATTCCGGCCTTTGCAAAACCGTAATTTGTGATGTGGGAAAGGAAGAAAGCCTGATTGCTGCCCTGGAATCTGTTTTGAAAAGCAAAAGCTCAATCAGTTACCTGGTAAATAATGCAGCCATATCGGATTTTAAACCTTTGGAAAAGCTTACCCTTGAAGAATGGAACAGGGTGTTGGCCGTTAACCTGAGCTCGGTGTTCCTCGCCTCCAGGCGTCTGTCGCCTGCATTGAAAGCATCCCGGGGAGCCATCGTAAACCTCTGCAGCACCAGGGCTTTTATGTCGGAGCCCAACACCGAAGCCTATTCGGCCTCCAAAGGGGGTGTTTTTGCCCTGACCCATGCCCTGGCCATGAGCCTGCAGCCGCATGTGCGGGTCAACT
>SLRE01000237.1 GCA_007131125.1 Bacteroidales bacterium
AATATACCACGGTTAATTATTTTGGGATGACTTATTTTAAAGCCGCACTTGCTTTGCATTATCTGGAAAATTACCTGGGAAGGGAGGTATTTGACCAGGTCATGGCAGAATATTCCCAAAGATGGTCCTTTAAACATCCCTATCCCGAAGACCTGCAGGAGGTTTTTGAAGAAGTTTCGGGTGAAGAACTGGATTGGTTCTTTAAGGATCTGATACAAACCAACCGGAAGATCAACTATAAGGCTGTGGACGTCGAACCCACCCCCGGAAATGACTATCTGCTTTTTACGGTAAAAAACAAGGGAGGATTGGCTGTGCCTTTTCCCGTTTCAGGCATGAAAAACGGAGAAGAAATAAAAACCGTCTGGTATGATGGTTTTGAGGGTACCAAAGAATTGCGCTTTCCGGCAGGGGATTACCATGCCCTGATGATTGATGCCAATGGAGTGGTGCCTGAAATCAATCGTAACAACAACCGTATACGATTGGAAGGAATCTTTCGGAAAACCCCTCTGCTGGAACTGCAGCCCATCGGAAGTGTGGAAGATCCCCTGAAAACACAGCTGTTTTTTGCCCCGGTGGTGGGCTGGAATGATTACAACGGTTTTATGCCGGGAATGGCTTTTTACAATTACCTGTTTCCATCAAGGCCTACCCGATGGCTGTTGATGCCCATGTATGCGACCGCTAACGACGGTTTAACCGGTAAAGCCTGGCTGTACCATTCCATTTTTCCCGATAACAGCGGGTTGCAATACCTAGAAGCCGGGGCTTCGGCACAGCGGTTCAGCCACCTGCCCGGAAGAAAGGGTTGGTTTTATAACCGCCTTGAAACTTCCCTTAAAGCCAGTTTTTTGCCTCCATATCCCCGGAATCCTCTTCAACGGAGTTTGAAGTTGAGAAATGTATGGATTTCGAGGGATGTTTTTTCGTTTGACGGTCAGGAGATGGTTCCCGATAGGAAAAGTTATTATGTAAATGAGCTGGCCTTCTCCTGGCACAATCGGCGTTCTTTCAACCCCTGGTCGTTTGATGCCAATATTCAGCAGGGTAGGGGTTTTGTGAAAGCTTTTGGAGAAGGGCGTTTCTTTTTTGATTATGGCAGGCCTCCGGGAGGGTTCTCGGTAAGGCTTTTTGCCGGGGCTTTTCTCCACGGCCCGCGGGAAACCGGCCCGGATTTTCGTTTCCGTCTGGGAGCTCACCGGGGAAGCCATGATTATCTTTTTGATCATACATTTTTTGGCAGAAATGAACCTTTTGGCAGTTTGCTGGGAAATATGGTGAGAGAAAAAGATGGGGGTTTAAAATTTCCAACTCCTGTGGGCCAAACCGACGAATGGCTCACGGCAATCAACCTGAAAGCCGATATTCCCATACTGCCCCTGAAACTATACTTCGATGCGGGCACCTACGGAGGAGCTTCAGGTGCTTTTGCCGGGTCACAAAGAATACCATGGGTGGCAGGGGTGCAACTTTTGCTTTTGAACAATATGCTGGAAGTGAATTTTCCCATACGCACCTCATCCGACCTGGAAGAGGTAGCCGATTTAACCCTGGACAGTTACTGGAAAACCGTCACTTTTTCTCTTTACCTGGAAAGACTCAATCCGTTTAAAATTTTAAGAGACCTTGAGTTTGTCGCACCATAAAAAAGGGAAAAGCTTTGAATTGCTTTTCCCTTTTTACATGCAAAGATTTTTTTCTCCCCTTACCAGAGTTTTTCAACATCATAGGCATCTTCCACAATAAGCTTGTAATTATCTTCAGGAAGGTCCCAGCTGATCATGGGCGATTTTTCGTTGAGGATACCAAGCCTGCGGTTTTTGGCGTCAAAGATTTTGGTGTCCAGGTAGTTGTATTTCGGGGGATAATAAATGTGCAGTGTAACGCTGGTTTCAATCGGAGAGGTATTTTGAAGCTTATGGATCACGTTGAATGCTTCATAAACCACTTCACCAGTGTTGAAAGTTTTTGTGGGATGAACGAAAACTTTCTTTTTCAGCTCGTCATATCCGTAAATGGTTTCAGCAACGATGCCTTCAAGGGGAATAACAAACCCCCAGAAATTGTTGTGCTGATGAATGGGAAGGAAAAACTGGGGAGGCCAGGTCATTAAAAAAACCTGCAAGGGGTCGTCGGCAATGGTTATCCGGTTGTATTCATTTTTATTAACCCCCTTTAAGTATTCCTCGTAGGAAATGTCTTCTTTTAAGTTCAGTGAATTCAAAGTTTCCCTGACCAGCCGGTGGTCAATTTTTTTCCCTTTTAATCCTTCAAGTGCTTTTAAGATTTTTTTCATGTGATTTTTATTTGTTTAATTCGGTCTCATGCCTGTCCCGCCCATGCGGGAGAACATCATAATTAACTTTTCTCTGTTGTGTTACTTTTGGTTTTCCAGGTAATCATCCTTTTGTTTGTTAAAAGTTAATTATGGATGTTTCATCGCTTTGGATTGTTAAATTTATTTCGTTTGGTTTTCCCTTTATTTCGACAACTTATTCCCTGTTTTTTCAGAGGATAAATATACTACTTCCGCCTGAATTGTCCTAACAAAAGAAGAAATCCACCTGAATAAAATGTTTGATTTTTCTCATTTGCAGGCCATAACGATTTTGCGAAATTGGGAAAATTCCCGTAGGTTTGCGCAACCATTAATTTTTCGGCAGCATGAAGCAGCCTTTAGAGAAAGGAAAAAAAATTTACTTTGTTTCCGATTGTCATTTTGGTATCCCCGACCATGGCAGGAGCCTTGAAAGGGAGAAGCTGCTTGTAAAATGGCTGGATGAGATTTCGGTTGATGCCCGGGAAATATTCCTGATGGGAGATATTTTTGACTTTTGGTTTGAATACCGCAGCGTGGTTCCCAAAGGCTATGTCCGGCTTTTTGGAAAACTTGCCGAATTAAGCGACAAAGGCCTTCCCGTCCATTATTTTACCGGTAACCACGACATGTGGGTGTTTGATTATTTTGAGCAGGAGATGGGGCTGATTATGCAGCGAAAGCCCATTGTGCGGGAATACAATAATAAGGTTTTTTTTATAGGACATGGTGATGGCCTTGGACCCGGCGACAAAGGGTATAAGATCCTGAAAAGTGTTTTTTCCTGCCGCCTTTGCCAGAAGCTGTTTTCATTCATCCATCCGGGTTTTGGAACAGGGCTGGCCCTGTATTTTTCGAAAAAGTCAAGGCTGGCAAAAAAAGGAACTGATGAGGTGTTTCTTGGAGAAGAAAACGAACGCCTGATTGCTTTTTGCAAGGAAAAACTAAAAGAAAAACATTTCGATTACTTTATTTTCGGCCATCGTCATCTGCCCCTGGATATTGAAGTGGCACCCGGTTCAAGGTATATCAATGCAGGCGACTGGATTTCCTACTTTTCCTATGTCGTATTTGACGGGGAAAAGCTGGAGTTGAAAAGATATAGTTAGTGTATTTTCAAAAGATGTGCCGGGCCCTCCGGTACAACCATCATTAAGCTTTGCTTCAATACATGGAGTCCGGGATTTTGCCGGGACAGGAAAGTTGCAGTTTAATCAAGATCCGGCACCCTAATGGTAAAAGTGGTTCCTTTTTCTTTGGTTGAAATGAAACTTACCGAACCTTTCAGGTATTTTTCGGTGAGTAGCTTGATGCTGTATGTTCCCCATCCGCGACCATGACCTTTGGTGGAGAAGGTTTTCTGGAAAAGCAGCAACTGGGTATCTTCCGCAATGTGCTGAGAGTTGGAAACGGAAATGATCACTTCTCCCGAACGGGGGTCAAAATCCTGGTGAATTTCGATCTGGTCCCGGGGTGGGCCCGCTTCAAAGGCGTTCTTAATCATGTTGATGAGTACCTGCCTAAGCAAGGTCTTGTCAGTTTTTATGGAGAGACCTTCACCCTTGGTTATCACTTTCTTGTAATGAAATTTGCCAAGGTTCTGCAGGGATTCGATGGCTTCCTCCATCAGCTCCCATGTATTCACTTCCCTTGGCTGCACCTGGAGTGTATGCGATTCGGCTGTGGTGATCAGCTTATAAGACCTGATCTCATCAGATAGCCTTCCTGAAACATCCTGTATGATCTTTTTTACTTCATCATGCTCCATTTCATCAAACATCTCATTAAGGCCCATCATGATGGCTGAGGTGTTTTGTATGTCGTGAAGAAAAATATTCTCCAGCATATAGCGGGCTTTGCGGTCACTGATGTTTTCTATGGCGCAGAAGATAAAGTTTTCATCCTGGTGGCGAAAAGGTCTGGTTTGAACATTCAGGATCAGATCTTCACCGTTTTTAAGGGATATTACACATTCTCCCTGGTTCTTTTTTCCCTGTTCGCTTTTGGCAATGGAGTTGGAAAGGCCGCAAACCTTACAATAGTTGGTGGATCCGCATCCAAACTGCCCGTTCACAATATGAACACAATCAAGACACTCACCCGGACGAAGCCCAAGCAAGCGGTCACCGCTGACTTCATGTCCGTCCTGTTGCAAATTTTTGTTTAAATAGATCACCTGTCGGGCATCGTTAACAATAAGCAGTATGATTGGAACATCTTCCAGTAATTCGGAAAAAAAAGGACTTTGAATGATATCAGCGGCCTGCTTGTTTATTTTTTCGGAAGGGTGTCGGGTGGCAGGATTAAACATATTGAGTATTCCCGGGATTAAATTTTGACAAATGTATAAAACATTTTTGCATTAGAAAAATCTTTTGTCCACATTACCACTTATTTGAATATTAAACTGTTTTTCTATGGAAATGATACCGCCGGATAAAACCAATAAAAAAGGGTGTTCCGAATGAGGAGACACCCTTGAAAATTTCAAAAAATATAGATTATACGATTTTTTCCATCATGTCCACAACACGGGTGGCGTAACCGTATTCATTATCATACCAGGAAAGGACTTTCACAAAGTTTCCTTCCAAAACCTGGGTCATAATGGAATCAAAAACCGATGAATGCTGGTTTCCAATAACGTCTGTGGAAACAATCGGATCGGTGCAGTATTCCAGAATTCCTTTCATGGGGCCTTCTGCAGACTTTTTGACTGCCTGATTGATTTCTTCTTTGGTTACGGTTTTTTCCAGCTCAACGGTAAGGTCTACAACCGATCCGTCAGGGGTAGGTACCCGCATGGCAAACCCATCCATCTTCCCTTGCAATTCGGGAATTACCAGGCCAACAGCTTTTGCTGCACCTGTGGTGGTCGGGATAATTGACATGGCTGCTGCCCTTGCGCGGCGCAGGTCTTTGTGGGGTGCATCCAGGATGATCTGGTCATTGGTGTAAGAGTGGATGGTATTCATCAGCCCACGCTTGATGCCAAAGTTATCATGCAATACCTTTGCTACAGGTGCCAGGCAGTTGGTGGTGCAGGATGCATTGGAGTAAATCTGGTTTTCAGGTTTGATGTCTCCTTCATTTACCCCGAGTACAACTGTTGCATCCACATCATCAGGACTTTTGGAGGGTACGCAAAGAATAACCTTCTTGGCACCGGCCTGCAGGTGTTTGCTGATCTTTTCCCGGTCGCGAAATACACCGGTTGCTTCAACAACTACATCAATTTCAAGCTCTTTCCACGGAAGACCGGCGGGATCCTTCTCAGAATATACCCGGATCTTTTTCCCGTTGACAATGAGGTTTTCTCCTTCAGATTCTACGGTGCCGGGAAACTTCCCATGCACAGAGTCGTATTTAAGAAGATGCGCCAAAGTGGCACTATCGGTAAGGTCGTTTACGGCAACGATTTCAATATTATCCTTCTCCAGGGCCGCTTTCAGCGTTAATCTTCCAATACGGCCGAATCCATTAATTGCTGCTTTAATATTTCCCATAATACTTCTGTTTATTTATGATTTTGAAAAAAGAAGCGTAAAGTTAATAAAAATTGAAATACTGAAAATCTTTTTAAAGTTAATTCTGAGCCCGATTAAGGGATAAACCTGCATTTATTTTCCCGTAAAACAAAAAATCATGCTTTTGTCAATACAATACCAATATTCAATAAATTTGCGGGAAATTGACTTATAAAAGATGGAAGAGCTCCTTGAATTTTTCGACCGGGTTTTCATGGGAAATACCCTTGGGGATTATGCCCTGTTTTTGCTGATTATTTTTCTTGGCATTGTTTTAAAACCATTTATTTCCAGGGTTTCCAACCGTTTTCTGTTTCGACTGTTAAAAAAATATTCGGAAGACATTCCCGTGGAAAAGTTTCAGAAGTTGCTGCACAAACCTGTCAGCTATACCCTGATGCTGCTGTTTATTTACGTGGCGCTCACCAACCTGCAGTTTCCTCCGCAGTGGGATCTTGCTCCCAGAGAGGAATTCGGTTTGCATTTATTGCTGAATCGCCTGTATTTTGTTTTGCTCTATTCCGGATTCATTTGGATTGCACTTCGGCTGGCCGATTTTATCAAACTGGTAATGATTTCCCGGGTGCAAAAAAAGGACGACAAATACACCACCCAGGTAATTCCTTTTTTTGTGGATGCCATCAAACTGCTGGTTGTGGTTTTCGGGGTGCTGGTAATTCTTGGGTCTATTTTTGGAGTAAATGTGGGGACCCTGGTTGCAGGTCTTGGCATCGGTGGCCTTGCCATCGCCCTTGCCGCCCGCGAAACCCTTGAAAACCTGCTGGGCTCTTTCACCATCTTCCTGGATAAACCTTTTGTTGTGGGGGATATGGTCAATGTTTCGGGGATAACAGGGGTGGTTGAAAATGTAGGTTTTCGGAGCACCCGCTTAAGGACCCTGGAAAAAAGCTACGTTACACTTCCCAACAAAAAAATGGTGGATTCCGAACTGGATAATTTGAGTCTGAGAACCTTCAGAAGGGCAAACTTTTCCATCGGGTTGACTTACAGCACCAGCATAGAGCAAATGAAAGCCATTGTTAAAGATATACAGGAATATATCGACAACCATCCCAATACCAACCAGGACGGCAGGGTGAGGTTTAAGGAGTTTGGCAACAGCAGCCTCGACATTATGGTGGTGTATTTTGTAGATACCATGGATTGGACCACCTACCTGGATGTAAAAGAGGAAATCAATTACCGCATCATGGAAATTGTTAAAGCCCGTGGTGCCAGTTTCGCCTTTCCATCTACCAGCGTGTATATTGAAAAAACGAATTCAGACCAATAAAAATCTCTACCCGATATTATATTATAAAACATTATTAATTTTGCAGTGCACAAAATATTAAGCACTTGCCATCAGTTATTATTACTAAAAACCAAAGCTAAAAAACAGCCGATGTTAAACTTCTTTTTATTACAGGTTCAAATAGGAGCAGAAGGTGAGCTCGCCGATACACTTGACCAGGCCGCTGCAGGTCCGGCACATGAAACTTTAACCATCTGGAGCCTTGCCTTAAAGGGCGGCTTGGTGATGATTCCCCTGGCCATCCTATCCATTGTGGCCATTTATATTTTTATTGAGCGCTACATGGCCATCAGCCGTGCTTCAGATGAAGAAACCAACTTTATGAATAATATCCGTGATTTTATTCATGACGGACGCATTGATTCAGCCAAATCACTTTGCCGCAACAACGAGTCACCCATTGCCCGTATGATTGCGAAAGGCATCGTGCGAATCGGGCGCCCCCTGGGCGATATCAATGCCGCAATAGAAAATGTGGGAAAGCTGGAAGTAGCCAAACTTGAAAAAAATATTGCCGTGCTGGCCACCGTGGCCGGTGCAGCCCCCATGCTTGGGTTCCTTGGAACCGTTATTGGCATGGTTCGTGCATTCTACAACATGTCCATGGCAGGAAACAACATCGATATCAGTTTGCTGGCAGGTGGGATCTATGAAGCCATGATCACCACCATTACCGGTCTTACCGTGGGTATCATCGGTTACATTTGCTACAACATCCTGGTGGCAAGAATAGAAAAAGTGGTATTTATGCTCGAAGCACGTGCCACAGAATTTATGGATCTTTTGCACGAACCTGCTTCCTAAATCCACCATTATGGCAATAAAACCAAGAAATACACGCAACCTGCAATTCAGCATGGCCTCCATGTCTGACCTGGTGTTTTTGTTGCTCATTTTCTTCATGCTCACTTCAACACTGGTGGCACCCAGTGCCATTAAGCTTTTGCTGCCCTCAAGTGAAAGCCGCACCATGGCCCAGCAAACCGTCACCGTTTATATCAATCAAGAAAAGCAGGTTTTCCTGGAAGAAAATGCAGTAAGCATTGAAGAGTTGCAGGAAGGCTTGATCCAGCGGCTGCAGGGCCATGACGAAGGTTCGGTAGTATTGCGGGCCGATCGTACCGTTCCCGTGCAAGATGTCGTAACTGTTTTAGACGTGGTGCACGGCATCAATGATTTATTTCAAACCAGGCACAAAGTGATCCTGGCAACACAACCACACCGGTAAATTATGGAAGAAACCAATAAAAAAGACAGAATAAGCGCACTGGCAGGGACCATTCTATTTCATGCCGTGTTATTGGTAAGCTTTCTTTTTTTTGGTTTATCAACACCCCTGCCATTGCCCGAGGAAGAAGGTGTTATCGTGAACCTTGGCTATGAGGTGGAAGGTATGGGAAGCACCCAGCCCTTGCGGGCCACACCCCCTGCTCCTGAATCGACTCCATCTACTCCGGCACCGGCCGAGGAAGAAATCGTGACCCAGGATACCGAAGAAACTGTCAGCTTACCCGATGCCCCGGCAAGCCCCGATCCTGAGCCTCCCCAACCGGAGTCTCCCCGTGAAGAAACCACACCAAGCCCGGAGGAAACAGCAGAAGATACTCCGGAAGAAGAACCCCAGCCACAGGTTGACCCAAGAGCCCTTTTCCCCGGTGCTGATCAAAGAAGCACCAGCCGGCAGGATCAGGGAGAAACCGGAGACCCCGGTGACCAGGGCCGGCCGGATGGAACCCCCGACGGAGAAACCTATGATGGTGAAGGCAGGGGAGGAGGCGTTGAATTCAGTTTGTCAGGCCGTTCTGCCAATTATCTTCCCATACCCGAATATACTGAACAAGCCCAGGGAAGGGTTGTGGTTTCCATTACCGTGAACAGACAGGGACAGGTTACCCGGGCCACTGCAGGAGCCAGGGGAAGTACCACCAGCAACCAGACCCTATGGAGACTCGCAGAAGATGCCGCCCGCAGGGCCAGGTTTAACGTGAAACAGGATGCACCACACGAACAAACCGGGACCATTACTTATAACTTCATCCGCCTTAATTAGATGACCTACAAGCAAACCATCGACTACCTGTTCAGTCAGTTGCCGATGTTTCAGCGGATAGGGCCTGCAGCATACAAAAATAATCTTGACAATACCCTCGCCCTCAGCAAATATTGCGGGCATCCCGAAAAAGCTTTTAAATCCATCCACATTGCCGGAACCAACGGAAAAGGTTCCGTAGCCCATATGCTGGCCTCCGTTCTCCAGGAACAGGGTTTGAAGACCGGTCTGGCAACTTCCCCCCATCTTGTCGACTTCCGGGAAAGGATAAGGGTTAACGGAAAAATGATTTCCAGAAAATATGTAGCGGATTTTGTGAAAAAAAACCGGGGGTTTTTTGAAAGCATCAAACCTTCCTTTTTTGAAATGACCATTGCCTTGACCTTTCAGTATTTTGCCGAAGAAAAGGTGGATGTGGCAGTGGTTGAGACCGGCCTGGGCGGTCGTCTGGATTCTACCAATATCCTGCAACCCCGGCTTTCGGTCATTACCAATATCGGTCTTGACCATACCCATTTGCTTGGAAATACCCTGGAAAAAATTGCC
>SLRE01000040.1 GCA_007131125.1 Bacteroidales bacterium
ATTCAAAGCGTGCATCCTGCTTTTCCGATTTTCTTTGCACTTCAGGAGCCTTGAAAATGGAGGTAAACGGGCTGTGTTTTTTCTCCCTCCGCTCCGGGGCAGTCTGGCTCATGCATGGCCAAACCAAGGTGGCCAAAAACAGAATAATGGTAATTCTTTTCATTTTTTTGTGTTTTAATGAATGATGGAATAATTGAAAACCTCCCTGGGTTGCGCTTTTTTATGGGATAGGCGGAACCCGGGATAAATCTCCGACATCAAAAAATATGCCACATATGTATTCTTGACTAATAAAAAATTGCACTTAAAGGGCTGTCAAATAAGGAATTAGAAAAATCTTTATTTTGGCTTCTCTTTTTTTGAAGAAAAAAAAGTCAAATTTGTCCGGCTTTTTAAAAAAAATGCAATAACAAAAGCAGGCGGTCTTCGGTATGTTTAAAAGCCGACCTAAGAAGGCAGCCAGGCCCGTCTTTAAGACAGAAAGTCCTGTGGGAATTTTTCATTTCAAAAGTTACCTGATGCCCTTCAGAACCACACTTGGCTTTTCTTAACTGTATCATTATTCAGGATGCCGATGGTACCTATCCCTGCCGGTGCAAGATAAGAGAGGGCGGCACATCCTAAGGCACCGGCTCCCACCACCAGTACCTTTGCCCGGGAAATTTTTTCCTGTCCCTGTATTCCAACCTCCGGAAGCCGGACCTGCCGAATATACCTTTGGCTTTGATTCATGCCGGATCTGCAGTTTTTTTAAGCGGACGATCCGCAAATTTTTTTTGGGTAAAATTAAAAATTCCTCAAGGAAACTCAACAAAGTTGAAAATGGCTTGTTTTTATTTAAGAACCGGTGCGTAAAATGAGAAAATTTTTTTCCATATTGTTTGCAATGTTGGTTTTGATGCTGTCACTCAACCTTGCCCTGTTGAGTCATTTTTGCCAGGAAGAGCTTTACGCTTTCAAGCTGGTTTACGGAAATGGTGATGCAGGATGCGGGATGGAATGCAGTTTGCCTGTTGCGGACTTTGATGATAATAAAGAAACCATCCAAAAGTCTGCCTGCTGCCTGGATGTAAAGTTTGACATTCTTTCAGATTCCTTTATTCCGGTTCAATCCATACATTCGCTGCAGGAAGTTGCCTCCCTGGCAACATTGGTTTATACTGACTCCCCTTTTGAATTTCCCCGTTTTCAAAAAAACTTTTTCCCTGATACTTACCCCGATTTTACCCCTAGGGTTTTCCTTTCAATGATACAGGTATATCTGATCTGATCCTTCGCTTACCTTTTTGGCTGTTTTATTCCCTGCAGGGAAAACAGCCATTACTTCCTTTTTTTTGAAATCTTTTGATCATTTTTAAAAGCTATGGTATTATACATCAAGAATATGGTATGCCAGCGCTGCATCATGGCCGTGAAAAATGAAGCAGAAAAGCTTGGGATTCAAAATGCTGAAATAACTCTCGGACGGATGAAAATACAGGGCAAAGAACCTGAACCCCCGGTATTGGAGTCGCTGAAGACGGCATTACGCAATCTGGGGTTTGAAATCATTGACGATAAAAAAAGCCGGCTCATTGAACGGGTAAAAACCCTTGTAATTGAAAAAATTCACCACAACAATGAGGGAGAAGTCCGTTACAACTGGTCGGAACTGATTGCCAATGATTTGAACTATGAATACAACTACATCAGCAACCTGTTTTCGTCCGTTGAAGGCATTACCATTGAACAGTTTATCATCCGGCAAAAGATTGAGAAGGTAAAAGAGCTGTTATTTTACGACGAACTTACACTTTCGGAAATTGCATATCGCATGGGTTACAGCAGCGATGCCTATCTTTCCAATCAGTTTAAAAAGATTACCGGGATGACCCCGGGGCAATTCCGAAAGCTGCTTGACAAAAACAGGAATGCCATTGACCTGCTGTAAATTTTACAGTTTATTCCCGGTAAAGTGTAAAAGAAAACTGCTTGCCGGATTGTAATTTTATCTTTTAAATAATTCATTTTCAAATCCAAAATTCTTAAAGTTATGAAAGCAATTGTTTTTTTAACCCTGTTTTTTATCCCTCTGCTAGGTTTCAGTAATCACCACAAAGCCGAATTTAAGGTGTATGGAGCCTGCGGAATGTGTGAAACCCGCATTGAAAATGCCGCCAAAAGTGTTGCCGGCGTTACTGCTGCCGATTGGAACCAGCAAACCAAAATGCTTGCTATTGAATACGATGCTGACAGGGTAAACCTGGATGACGTACACAAAAAAATAGCTGAAGCAGGACACGACACCGAAAAAGTACGTGCCAAAGACGAAGTTTATCAGGAACTTCCTGCCTGCTGCCATTACGAGCGTGCCGATAGCGATAAAACCGGGCAGGCCGTGAAAAGTGCAGGCAGCTGCTGCAGCAGATAATATCAGTAGCCTGGAAAACATACAAAGGTTAGCGCAAAAAACGCAGATTTTTCAGCGTTTCTTGCGCAACCTTTGGCCTCGCAAACTTTAAACAAATAAAACTATGAACCTCACCTACACTATATCTGGCATGACCTGCGGAGGCTGTGCAGCAAGTGTAAAGAGCGCTTTGCTCAAGCACCCCGATGTGCTTTCGGCAGAAGTAAGCCACCAGGAAGGCACGGCAAAGGTGCAGGCAGATCAAAAACCCGACCGCAACAAGCTGAACCAGCTTTTGGCTGATGCGGGTGAATACCGGATCACCAATGTTGCAGATAATGGCACCTTAAAAGATATCAGCCACTCAAGGGTTTCACCAATCCCTGAACAGGAAACATTATCCGCATGGGAAACCTACAAACCCCTGGTGCTGATATTCCTGTTTGTTTCTGGTGTGGCAGCCCTGGCATCTTTTCATGAAGGAGTATTCTCCTGGCACCAATGGATGCGCTACTTCATGGCGGGATTTTTCATCGTGTTCTCGTTTTTTAAGTTTTTGGACCTGAAAGGGTTTGCCCGTTCTTACGCCATGTACGACCTGCTGGCCAAACGTTGGAAAGGCTACGGGTATGTATATCCTTTCCTTGAACTTGGTTTGGGCGTTCTCTACCTCACTGCCATCAACCTTACTGCTACCCATGTGGCAACAATAGTAATCATGGGCTTTAGCAGTATAGGCGTTATCAGGAATATGCTTTCACCAAACCAGATTCAATGTGCCTGCCTGGGTACGGTGTTCAAACTCCCGCTGGGCAGGGTCACCCTGGTGGAAGACCTGTTGATGGTAGCTATGGCGATAGTGATGCTCCTTATGTAGTCAGTAAAAATAATCGCAAAGGGCGTAATGGTTTTTCGCAATGAACGCCAAATCCATAACGCTATTTGCAATTCCTTGCGCTCTTTGTGATTAAAACCTTACAAAATATGCTCAACAAAATCATACGCTTTTTCCTGGAAAATCGTCTGGTAGCCTGGCTGCTGATGGTCTTTCTCATTGGTTGGGGCATTGCAGTGGCTCCCTTCAACTGGCAGATCGATATCCTTCCCCGCGATCCGGTTCCTGTGGATGCCATACCTGATATCGGGGAAAACCAGCAGATAATTTTTACCGAATGGATGGGGCGGTCTCCCCAGGACATCGAAGACCAGGTCACATATCCCTTAACTTCCACTTTGCTTGGGATTCCCGGGGTAACCAGCATTCGAAGCACTTCCATGTTTGGGTTTTCCAGCATTTATGTGATTTTCGACGAAGATGTGGAATATTACTGGAGCCGTGCGCGCATCCTGGAAAAACTCAATGCACTTCCTGCAGGCCTGCTGCCGGATGATGTTTCGCCCCAGCTGGGACCTGATGCCACTGCCCTGGGGCAGGTGTTCTGGTACACCCTGGAAGGGCTGGATGAAGATGGCAAGCCCGTTGGGGGATGGGACCTTCATGAACTGCGTTCCATCCATGATTTTTATGTGCGCCTGGCATTAAACAGTGTGAGGGGGGTGTCAGAAGTTGCCAGTGTCGGGGGCCATGTCAAAGAATACCAGGTAGACCTGGATCCCGATGCCATGAAGACTTATGGGATTTCGGTAATGCAGGTTTCCCGGGCGTTGCAGCAAAGCAACCGGGAAACAGCCGCCAACACCATGGAATACAACATGGCCGAATACCTAATACGTGGTTTGGGCTATGTGGAATCCCTGGACGATATCCGTGAAACCGTGGTGGATGTGAACAACAATGTTCCGGTGCGCATTGCAGATATTGCCAGGGTAAACATTGGCCCGGAGGTAAGAAATCATGGGGGTATACTTGACAAAGGAGGAGAAGAGACCACCGGTGGAGTGGTAGTGGCCCGTTACGGAGAAAATCCATTGGAGGTGATTCAAAATGTTAAGGAAAAAATTGAAGAGATCAGTTCGGGATTGCCTTCGCGTGAACTGGATGATGGCACCCTCTCCCAGGTTACCATTGTTCCCTTTTACGACCGCACCCAGCTAATATACGAAACCCTTGGTACGCTCAATGTAGCCATCATTTTGCAGATACTGGTTTCTATCATTGTTATCATTGTGATGGTATATCATCTGCGTACCTCCCTGCTGATCTCTGCATTGCTTCCACTGGCAGTGCTCATGACCTTTATCATGATGAAATATGTTGGGGTGGATGCCAATATTGTTGCTTTATCCGGCATTGCCATTTCCATTGGTACCATGGTGGATCTTGGCATCATCATGAATGAAAACATTTTGCGGCATCTGCAGGAATCGGAGAAAACGGCCAAAAACCGCCTGGAGATTATTTATGAGGCTTCCGCAGAAGTGGCTCCCGCCATTCTTACCGCTGTGAGTACTACCATTGTAAGTTTTCTGCCGGTGTTTACCCTGCAGGCTGCTGAAGGAAGGCTTTTTTCACCACTGGCTTTCACCAAAACTTTTGCCCTGGTGGCTTCATTGATCATTGCCATTGCCTTTATGCCGGTGCTGGCCTATCAGTTTTCCGGGAAAATAAACCTGGGCAGATTCAACCGTTTACGAAAAAAAGCCGTTACCTGGCTGTTGCTCAATGGTCTTGCTGTTGTAGCAGGCGCATTGGTTTTGATTTATGTTTCCTGGTGGGCAGGGTTATTTATCCTGCTTCTCGGAATTTCCGGAATACTGCAAAACATCTTTCCGGATAGGATCAAGCCCCGTAAAAACCTCATCAACCTTGGGATCACACTGGGAGTGGTGCTGATACTTCTTGCCAATGAATGGTTGCCCATTGGGGTTGAACGCAGCTTGTTTATTAATGTTGTTTTTCTTGTTTTGATCATCGCTTTTGTATTGGGGTTGTTCAGGGCTTTCCTGTATTATTACCCGCGTTTGTTGGTGTGGGTATTGAATCACAAGAAAATTTTCCTGCTCATCCCGTTGTTTCTGCTGTTGTTGGGTTTGAATATATGGATGGGGTTTGGGAATGTTTTCGGGTTTGTGGCCCGGGGATTTGATCAGGTAGGTTTAAATATCCGTACTACAACGGTATGGAGCGGGCTTTATCATGCTTTTCCCGGTCTGGGGAGGGAGTTCATGCCTTCGCTGGATGAGGGCAGTTTCCTGCTTATGCCTACCACCATGCCTCACACGGGAATCGAATATAATCTTAAGGTATTACAGGATCTGGACCGCCGGGTGCAATCCATCCCGGAGGTGGATCTGGTGGTTGGAAAGGCAGGAAGGGCAGAAAGCCCATTGGATCCTGCCCCCATGACCATGTTTGAAAATGTGATCCTTTATAAAAGTGAATACAAAACCGACATGGATGGGCGCAAGATCCGCTTCAGGGTGGATAATGATGGGGAGTTTGTGCGGGATGAAGAAGGCGAGCTCATTCCCCATCGTCGCGGACGATACTACCGGCAGTGGCGCGACCACATTGAAAGCCCTGACGATATCTGGGATGAGATCATTCGGGCCTCCCGTTTCCCGGGTTTAACTTCGGCACCCCGTCTTCAGCCCATCGAAACCCGCCTGGTGATGCTGCAAACCGGTATGCGTGCTCCCATGGGGCTCAAAGTTTTTGGGCCCGACCTTGAAACCATCGAGGAATTTGCCATTCAGATGGAAGGACTTTTGCAGGAAGTACCCCGCATCAGCGAACCAACAGTATTTGCCGACCGTGTGGTAGGGAAACCATACCTGGAAATAAAACCCGACAGAAGGCAACTGGCCCGTCATGGTATTACCATTGAAGAGTTTCAGCATGTGGTTGAGGTTGCAATAGGTGGTATGACAATGACTACAACGGTGGAAGGACGCGAACGCTATAACATCCGCGCCAGGTATGCAAGGGAGTTTAGGGATAACCCCGATGCCCTTAATGAAATATGGCTTACTGCCGCAGCTGGATACCATCTGCCCCTTGGGGAGGTGGCCGAAATTACCTTTCGAAAAGGGCCGGGTATGATACGGGGTGAGGACACTTTTCTGGTAGCCTATATCACCTTTGACAAGGAACCCGGGCACGACGACCTGTCTGTTATCCGGCAGGCACAGGAAATGATAGATGAAAGAATAGAAAACGGAGAGATTGAGGTTCCCGAAGGAGTTAATTTTTATTTTTCGGGTGAGTATGAACAGCAAATGCGTGCCGAGGAAAGATTGATGCTGGTGATCCCTCTTTCCATGATCGTCATTTTTCTCATCCTTTATTTTCAATTCCGTTCGGTAGCAACATCCCTGATGATCTTTTCGGCCATTGCGCTGGCTTTTTCAGGTGGATTTCTGATGCTGTGGTTATATGGGCAGTCCTGGTTTTTGAACTTCAGTATTTTCGGGACAAATATGCGGGAGCTGTTCCAGATGGATGTGGTAAACCTGAGTGTGGCGGTATGGGTGGGGTTCATTGCCCTGTTTGGAATTGCCACCGACGATGGGGTGTTAATTGCCACCTATCTGAAAAACAGTTTCAAAAAGCATAAACCGGGCAACCGTGAAGAATTGCAGAATGCCATAATGGAAGCCGGGAAAAAGCGGGTAAGACCCGCCCTGATGACAACAGCCACCACATTGCTGGCGTTATTACCCATTTTAACATCCACCGGAAGGGGGGCAGACATCATGATACCCATGGCGATTCCGGCCTTTGGCGGGATGACCATTGCCCTGATCACCCTTTTCCTGGTACCGGCCCTGTTCATGGCCTGGAATGAGTTTTTGATAAAAAAGCAAAACGATCATGAAGAAACATCTTAATATCCAATCCAAAACAATGGGCGTATTCCGCAATCTGTGCCCCTTAAGTTTGATGGCATTGTTTTTTATAATTGCTTCTTTTCAGGTTTCTGCCCAGGTTTATCCGGAGCAATATCTTGAGGAAGCCCTGGAGAACAATCCCGGTTTGAGGGCCATGAGAGCGGAGCATGAAGCAGACCTCAGTAAAACCGTCATCTCATCTGCTCTGCCCGACCCTGAGCTGACTGCAGGTTTTTTTACCCCGCCTATGGAGCGATTGATGGGAAATCAATGGGTAGATGTGGGGATCATGCAAATGTTTCCATGGTTCGGCACTCTGGGAAAACAAAAGGCTGCTGCAGAAAAAATGGCAGATGGAACCTGGCATAAATACAGGCAGGAGCGCAACAGCCTTTTTATGAACCTGACCCGTTTATGGCTTCAGATTTTCGAAAAAGAACAAAAATTGATTCTGCTGGAAGGGTTTGTGAAAATCCTGGAAGACAGGGAAGACCTTATTTATACCCGGTATGCAGGGGGAGAACAAAGTTCAGGGCTGGCCCTTGACCTTTACCGCCTTGAAATACAACTTTCCGGGCTTAAAAACCAGGCAGAAAAGCTGCAGGAAGAAAAGAAAGCCCTGACCCGGAGTTTCAACATTCTGGTGGGAAGAGATGAAACGGCAGAGGTAAAAACCCCTGAAATCATTCCGGAGGCAGAAAAGGCTGACCTTCCCCTTTATGCCGATCAGGAGAAGTTTGCAGGCAATCCGAGGCTGAATATTTTTCAGTCCGGAGCCCAGGCAGCTGAAATACAAAAAGAGGTAAGCCGTCTTCAAACCCGCCCCATGTTTGGTGTCGGGGTGCAATATTCCTACTTTGCTCCCGGAGATGCTGCCATGAACCAAATGGACGGAGGACACATGCTAATGCCCATGGTTTCAGTTAGTCTCCCCATTTTCGGAAACAAAAACCAGGCGATACGGCAGCAAAGTTTACTCAAGGCCGAATCGGCCGGTTTTCGAGAAAAAGACCAGCTCAATGCCTTACAGACCGAATGGACACAATTAATGGCAGAGTTAAAGAATCTTCAACGCGATTTTGACTTTTATAAAAACCAGGCTGAAATAACCCGAAAAACATGGGACCTGGTACTTACCGCTTATGCAGGGGGAGAGGAAGGCTTTGACGAACTGTTGCGCATCCAGGACCAGTTGCTCGAACTCGAATGGAGGCTGCTGGAAACCCATGTCAAACAAAACATCATAAAAGCGGAAACTGATCAACTGCAGGCAAAAAACATTTTTGAATAATAAATTCAATCATTATGAAAAAAGATAATCTGAAAACCATCGGTATTTACCTTGCCATGATCCTTCTGGGGTTGCTGGTAGGTTGGTTGTTTTTTAGTGGCAACAACGATGAAACCCAGCATAACAACCACGACCATGAAGAAGTGGCAGAGAATGCAGAAGAGGAGTACACCTGCTCCATGCACCCACAGGTAAGGCGGGATGAACCCGGAGATTGCCCCATTTGCGGTATGGAACTCATTCCCGCTTCAGATGAGGAAGATCACCGGGAGGACGATCCTTTCCTGTTTACAATAAGCGAAAGACACAGCACCTGGGCCAATATCCGCACAAAGAAGGTTGAAGCCGTGCATGCAGGTGCCCAAATAAGGCTTACCGGAAAAGTTGCTGTTAACGAGAAGTTCGAACGAAACATCACGGCAAACTTCCCGGGAAGGATAGAAAAACTGTATGCTGATTTTACTGGCAGGTTTGTGGAGCAGGGAGAGCGGCTGGCCAGGGTCTATTCACCTGAAATGATGCAGGCCCAGCAGGAATTGCTTCAGGCCGCTGCCGAAAAGGATGCCCGCCCGCGCCTGTATGAGGCCGCCCGTGAAAGGCTCAAATTATTTAACCTGACCCCGGCACAGATAGACCAGATTGAAAAAAGCGGGAAAGCGTCCCCAACCATGGATGTTTATGCAACTTTGACGGGCTATCTTACTGCAAGAAAAATATCCCAGGGAGACTATGTAAATACCGGACAGGCCATGTTTTCAATTGCGGATCTTGACAATGTATGGATAGAACTTGATGCATACGAAAGGCAAATTCAAAGGATAAAGCCTGGTCAGGCAGCAGAGGTTAAAGTACCATCAATTCCCGGTGAAGTTTTTTCCGGTGAAGTTGAGTTTGTTGATCCTTTCATCAATCATCAGACCCGGAGTGCCAGGATCAGGCTCACCCTTGACAACCCCGCCAATCTCCTCAAACCGGAAATGCTGGCCAATGCCACCCTTACTACCGAAGGAAGGCACAGTTTAGTAGTCCCTTCTACAGCCCTGCTCTGGACCGGCAAACGTTCCGTGGTTTATGTGAAAAAACACCAGGAAAACGGTTTCACGTTTGAATTCAGGGAAATTGAAACCGGCCCACGTACCAAAGAAGGTTATATTGTATTGTCGGGCCTGGAAGAAGGAGAGGAAATTGCTGTGAACGGTGTGTTTGCCATTGATGCAGCTGCACAGCTGCAGGGGCAGTACAG
>SLRE01000277.1 GCA_007131125.1 Bacteroidales bacterium
CGGTATGTCGTCGCCTGATTTTTATTTAAACAGCCTGTTTGCATTTATTGCGGACAGGCTTTTTTTTGTGGTAAAGGAAGATTTTTTCGTTGTTTAATTGTTGAATTGTTTTGTTGTTTAATTTTCAACCTAAAACAATTAAACATTTAAACTATAAACATCTGTAGAGACGCGCCACAAGGCGTGTCTCTAAAGGAAACCCTTTTTTGACTGCCCTCAGGAACACACTGTCCTTGCGTACCTTCCGGTTTCATAACATTTTAAGGAATGAAAAAAAACCAGGCTGCAAATGCATGCTTCTTTTGTCCTAAAACGGACAATGGTTGTTCGTGAATGGACAAGTATTAAAATCTTTTATTGTTGTAATAGAAAGTAAATTAGGGGTTTGCGAGCAAGGGCACTGATTTTGATAAAACATTCAATTATTTAATGAACATGTTTTATTGATGCAGCTATGAACCACCTTAAAAATGTTTTTCGCAGCCTGATGAGGCAAAAGTTTTCTTCTTTTATAAATATTCTTGGTCTGGCTTTGGGGATGGGCAGTTTTATTATCATCACCATATTTGTGTATACTGAAATGAAGTATGACCGGTTTCATGAAAAAGGTGACCGTATTTACCGTATTGTTGGTAATATTTTCAATCCCAACAGCTTTTCCGCTGCACTGCCGTTACCATTCTACCCACACCTGAAAGAAGAGGTTCCCGAGCTTGAAGAGGTAGTCCGTGTTCGGGGGGCTTTTATGCCTCCCGAACTTTCGACGGATAGCATCAGCATCTCCCAGTCCGGTGTTTTGTTTGTGGATCCTGAATTTTTATCGGTATTTTCATATGGTTTGCTGGCAGGTGATCTGAATGCCTTTGGTGAGGATCCCAACAGCATCTTAATTACCTCTGAGGTAGCCGAAAGGTTATTTGGTAGTGAAAACCCCATTGGTAGAACTGTAAGGTATTACAATGCCTTTAATCTGGTGGTCAGAGGAGTGCTTGAAGATGTTCCGGAGTATTCTCACCTGCAGTTTTCCGCATTGATCCCTTTCGAATTCCAAAGGAGCATCAACACCTTCCCTTTTGTTACCTGGGGCAATTATTCCACCACTTTTTATGCCCAGGTGAGCGAAGGAACTGACATCCCTTTGCTGGAAGAAAAAATTTTTTCACTGTTTGCCGGACTCCGCAACATAGACTTTTCGGACGGGCAGAGCCGATTTATACTTCAGCCTTTGCGCAGCATATACCTAGGGTCAGGTAACATTTCCTCGGCTACAGTTCCTGTTCTTTCCGGGAATCAATCAGCGGTTTATATTTTCTCTGTTTCTGCAGTGCTGATCTTGTTGCTGGCCTGTCTTAATTACGTAAATCTCACCTCGGCTAAATCCACCATGCGGGCGCGTGAGGTTGGAGTTCGCAAAGTTTTGGGTGCCGGGGTAGGAAGCCTGGTTCGTAAATTTCTTGTGGAATCCTTTTTCGTATCCCTTTTTGCCATGGTCATCGGAATTGCCCTGGTAGAAATATCCCTTCCTTATTTTGCCAACTTTTCGGGGAAAGATATTGGGTTTTTTAACATACCCATTTCTATGCGTATAGCATATCTTGCCGGACTGCTCCTTTTGGTTACGCTCTTATCGGGGCTTTATCCTGCTTTTATTCTTTCACGCTTTAAACCGGTCACTGTATTGAAGGGCTCATCGGCTTTGATCAGCAGACAACTTCAGGGAAGGTCAGGACCCAATTTCCGCATGCGCCAGCTTATGATTATTGCCCAGTTTGCTATCTCTACAGGCCTGATCATTGCCAGCCTGATCATGTACGGCCAAACCCATCATGCTTTAAAACACAGCGGTTTTGAAAGGGAGTCGCTTATGGTAGTAAAAAACAGGGCGGGAGGTGCAATGACCCAGAGGTATTATGCCATTCGAAATGAGCTGGAAAAATACCCTTATATAAAACAGGTCAGTGCAGGCAGTCATGTGCCTACACAAAGCTTAGGCCTTATTTCAGATCTGAGACAACCTCATCAGGCTATTGAAGAACGAGAACTCGTGTATATTGCTTACGTTGACTTTGGTTATTTTGAAACCCTGGGAATCAATATTTCCTGCGGGCGCTCCTTTGAACAACTGAATGCTACAGACAGTTCCGAGGTGGTAATACTTAACCGTACAGCTGCCAAAAATCTTCAAATAAAGGAAGCCGACGGTACCCTGCTGACCGGATTTGGAGAGGAACAAAACAGAAGGGTCATCGGCATTATTGAAGATGTCCACTTTAGGAGTGTAATTGAGAAAGTTAACCCTAAAGCATTTATTGTTCGTCATACGGGAGGTTATCAAGCTCCGGCTTCCAATAAAATACTTATCAGGTATGAATCCGGCTACCTCGGCGAAGTTTTCAACGCTGTGGAAATGGCCTGGCAAAACCATGCTCCCGAAGGAAATGCGTTGGATTACTTTTTCATGGATAACCAATACGAAAACTTATACAGGTCGGAATTGCAAATGGGTAAAGTTGCTTTGATCTTTACCATCCTTGCCATTCTGATTGCCGCAATGGGTTTGCTTGGAACCACTGTTTATGTGATGGAAGCCCGCAAAAAGGAAATGGGTGTCAGAAAAGTTTTGGGTGCAACCACTGCCAGACTTTCGGCCATGATAACCAAAGAGTTCACAATCCTGATCGTTTTGGCCAATGTCGTAGCATGGCCTCTTACATTCTATTTCATGTCGCGCTGGCTTGGTCAGTTTGCCTACCGCATGGAAGTGAGTATTTGGATTTTTTTGCTGGCAGGATTGACCGGTCTGCTTCTCGCACTGATTATAATCAATAGCCTGGTATACAGACAGGCGATCCGAAATCCTGTAGAATCATTAAAATATGAGTAATGAAGTGTCGTAACCTTCAATTTCTAAAACCCTCTGATTTTAAACAAGATCTCATAACTTTTGACCTAAACCAGAGAAAACAAGAATACCATGACTCAACACTTATTGAAGTTCAGTTTGCGTTCCCTTAAAAAACAAGGGGGATATGTGGCCATCAATGTGCTGGGCCTTGCCATAGGCATGGCTTGCAGCCTGATGATCGCTTTGTTTATTTTTCATGAACTCAGCTATGACAGATACCATGAAGACAGGGACCGGATCTACCGGGTGGGGCTTTATGGTGTTATGAGCGGTCAGGAAATGAAGAATGCTTATCTGCCTCCACCTGCCGGCCCTGTGATGGCGACCGAATTTCCTGAAGTGGAGAGCTTCCTTCGCATGACTATCTGGGATGAGACCATTATCCAGAGGGATGACCAGTTTTTTTCCGAACCCCATTTTGCCCTGGCCGACTCATCTTTTTTCGATTTTTTTTCCATTCCCTTACTCAGGGGAAACAAGGAAACGGCACTTACAGAACCCTACTCGGTGGTGTTGACAGAAACGGCGGCAACACGAATTTTTGGTGATAAAGACCCCATGGACCGCCTGATCCGTGCAGGAGATATGCCAAACCATTTTCGGATTACCGGAATAATGGAAGACATTCCGGGGAATACCCATTTCACCGCAGGAATGGTCGGTTCAATTACATCCAGCGAGCATGCCGGTAGCGATATGTGGCTGAACAACAACTATTTTACATATCTGAAATTGTATCCCGGATCCGATCCGGATGCGGTTTCCGCCCGCTTTGAAGACCTGATCCTTAAATATGTCGGACCCCAGGTAAGGCAGTTTCTGGGTATTTCGGTAGAAGAATTTCTGGCCATGGGAAACCGTTATAGCTTTTTTCTGCAATCCCTTACCGGATTGCACCTGGATCCTTCGGTCGAAAATTACCATCAGTCTGCAAAGGATCCCAGATATCTTTGGATTTTTGGAGGGATTGGCTTGCTGATCCTGGTGATCGCATCCATTAATTTTACCAACCTTTCTACTGCACAGGCCACCAGGCGTGCAAAAGAGGTTGGGGTGAAAAAGGTAGTGGGCTCGTCCAGGAGCATGCTCATGGCACAATTCATTGCCGAAACCGTGCTGCTGGCACTCCTGGCCTTGTGGGTGGCCGTTGCCCTGGTTGAGGTTTTCCTCCCTTTTTTCAATGATATCCTGAAACTAAACTTATCCTTTTCTTTCCTTGACTTCTGGTATGTCATCCCGGGTATGGTCCTGCTGGCTGTTCTTGTAGGATTGTTGGCAGGAAGTTATCCCGCCTTTTACCTTTCTTCTTTCAATCCGGTAAATGTATTGAAAGGGAAGACCAACGGGAAACAAAACATCAAATTAAGGCACGGGCTTACTATTTTGCAGTTTGCCATTTCCATCATGCTCATTTCCGGATCGGTTGTCATGTACAGGCAGCTGGTTTATATGACCAACAAAGACCTGGGTTTTGACCAGGAAAATATTCTGGTTGTCAGAAGGGCTTATGTTCTGGGCGGTCAGGTGAATGCATTCAAGACCGAGTTGGAGGGTATTCCTGGTGTGATTTCCGTATCGGCATCAACGGCTATTCCCGGAAGGGCAAGCAACAGCAGGGGTTACACCATCAGGGGCCGTCAGGATGAGTCTTACCTGATGACAACCTTCTGGGTGGATTATGATTTTCCGGAAACCTTCGGAATGACCATGGCCGATGGCCGGTTCTTTGATCCCGAAATGCCCACCGACCAGCAGGCTGGTATTGTGAATGAAAGTGCCGTTAGAAATTACCACCTTGAAAACCCTTTTGAAACCAGGATTGTTGCTCCGGGTAATGAACCCGCTGAGGTGATACCGGTAATCGGGGTGATGAAAGACTTCCATTTTGAATCTTTAAAATATAACATTGCTCCTGCAATAATGCTTTATAAACATGATAACATCCATTGGGGATATGTAAGCATCCGCTTCCAGGTAGATATGCTTCGAAGGGTTCTTGAAGAAACCGGGCAGATATGGAAATCCTTTGTTGGAGGCGACCCCATGTTGTATAATTTTTTGAATGAGGACTTTCAAAGGGTGTATGGTGAAGAAGAGCAAAATGCCCGGCTGGCAGTTGTCTTCACCATTCTTGCCATCATTATTGCTTCCATGGGGCTATACGGTCTCACCGCTTTTTCTCTTCAGCAACGCACCAAGGAAATTGGCGTAAGAAAAACCTTTGGGGCAAGCATTGCCGACATCTGGTACCTGGTGTGCAGGGATGTAATGATATTGGTAACCCTGGCCACCGTGGTGGCCTGGCCCCTGGTATACTGGATTGCAGGAAACTGGCTGCAAAATTACCATTACCGCATCAGCATGCAGGTTCCGGATTTTTTGATTGGATTCCTCATAGCCGTATTGATTGCCCTCATAACCATCAGCTACAGGGTAATAAGGTCGGCCTCCATGAATCCCTCCATATCCTTGCGCTACGAATAAAAGTTTGATTAACGGAGCAGGCGGCTCTTCTTCTCTACCTTTACCAGGTGGGGTATGAGCTCCTGTTCCATTTCATCAACGCTTTCGCAGGTTTTGAAAAGCTTCAGGTCTTTTTGGCTGATGGTGCCCAATTCTGCCAGCTTCGGGATGTTGATGACCTGGTTCCAGAACTTGCTATCATACAAAATGATTTTCAGCTCTTTTTTTACTTTCTCTGTTTGTACCAGGGTAAGTACCTCCATGAACTCATCCAGTGTGCCGAATCCGCCAGGGAAGATTACGAAAGCCTTTGCCGTGAATACCAGCCAGAGCTTCCGCATGAAAAAGTAATGAAAGTCGAAGTTCAGCTCATTGTCAATGTATGGGTTTGATTCCTGTTCAAAAGGCAGTTCGATATTGAATCCAATGGATTTTCCTCCTGCCAGTTTAGCACCCCTGTTGGCTGCTTCCATGATGCCAGGCCCCCCGCCCGTGGTTACGATAAAACGGCTGTGCGGTTTGTAGCGTGCCTTGGCCCATTTGGTCAGCCTGCGGGCCAGCTCCACAGCGTCCTCGTAATAACGGGAGTTTTGCAGGTCCCTTTCTGCCATCTGCAATTTTTCTTTTTTGGCATTGCCATGGCTTTTTAATTCCTCCAGGCGCTTTTGCGCTTCCTTGGCCGGAATGGTTCGGGCCGAACCGAAAAATACCACCGTATCCTGCACCCTGTTTTTGCGCAACCTGGCTTTGGGTTCCAGGTACTCTGACAAAATCCTCAACTCCCTTGCTGACGGGGAAGCTAAAAAGCGTTCATTCTCGTAAGCTTTTACAGTTCTTTTCTTCTTCATTGGAATATTTTTTTGGAATAAAAGTTTTAAGATTCGTTTTCTGGTTTTAATTTGAATTAATACAGAACAGACTGCAATTTAATTAAAAACATTCATATCATGAAAATCCGGCGATAGAACTCCCTGAAATATCAATATTCTTCTTTCCGGTGCTGATAATTTCTTTAATTTTGCATTGAAATTTTTCTAAAACCCGTATCATCTAAAAACCAGCAAATTATGCCTTCCAGGCCTCCTAAATATCCCTTTCTCATTACCTTAAAGTCTTATGGTGTTATCACCATTGCCTTGTTTATTAACGCCCTGGCCTGGACAGCTTTTCTTATTCCTTCGGAAATCGTTGGGGGAGGGATCACGGGTTTAAGTGCCCTGGTTTACTATGCCTCCGGGTTTCCCGTGGCTTTCACCTACCTTTTCATCAATATCATTTTGCTGGCGGTTGGCATCAAAAGGCTGGGATTTGGTTTTGGCATCAAAACCATTTTCAGTACCCTGGTCCTTACCCTTTTCCTTTGGTTATTGCAGCAGTGGATCACTGAGCCGGTGGTGGACGAGCGCTTCATGTCAGCCATCATTGGGGGTATACTCGGAGGTGCCAGTGTTGGGCTGGTGTTTACACAGGGAGGAAGCACCGGCGGAACCGATGTCATTGCCATGATCATTAATCAGTACCGCAATATCAGTCATGGCAAGATCATCCTGCTGTTTGACGTGGTGATTATTTCATCTTCCTACATCCTTTTCCGCTCCTTTGAAGTGGTGGTTTACGGTTATGTGACCATGGCCGTGGCTTCTTATTCTATCGATATGTTGCTGATGGGCCACAGGCGAAGCGTGCAACTGTTTATTTTTTCCAAAAAACATGACGAAATTGCAGAGCACATTGCCAACCAGATTGGACGCGGGGTTACACTGCTCAACGGAAAAGGATGGTACAGCAAAGAAGATGTGGCGGTGCTCATGGTCGTGGTCAGAAGGCATGAAACTTCCAATGTGTTTCGTACCATCAAGGATATTGACCCGGAAGCATTCATCTCCATGGCCAATGTAATGGGGGTTTACGGAAAGGGTTTTGACCCCATAAAGTATTGATTTGACCCTGATTGAAATCCTGAAACCTTTTTTCAGCCCGGTTCATTCCAATAACCGGACTTATTTCCTTCCGGGAAATTTTCTTTTTGTTTGTTCCGGTGTTTCTTCAGGGAACTGAAAGGTAGTTCTCGGCCGGTAACGGAAAATCAATGCAAATACGTTGGAGGGGAACATAAACACCGCATTGTTGTAGTCCAGAACAGCTTCATTGTATTGCTTCTTCAAAACCTTTAGGTTTTCCTCAATTTCTTTGTAACCCGCGGAGGGTTTGAATAAACTGGTATCCCGGCCTTCCGCCTTATTCCCATCTTTGGTCAAACTGTAAAGCATTTGGCTTACCTGGTTTTCAGCTTTTACCTTCTGGTTGAGGTCCAGTTGCGGATTCTGGGCCTTGTTGATAAAGCTTTCCAGCTCTTTCAGCTTTCTCTCCTCTTCGGTTTCTTCCACCTCTTTGTCAATGGTTTTCAGGCTGGCTGAAACATCTTTTTGCAGCAGGCGGTATTTTTCTCCTGAGAGTTTGTCAAAGGGTAAAAAGGCCTTGTCGGCCGCTTTCCTCAGCAAAACAAAGCGGTTGGAGCCGATCAGGGCAAAAAGCGCCATCATGCCTATGGCAATAAGAATTCCTTCCATGTTATTTTTTTTGCAAATTTAAAAACTATTGCATGCAAATCCGGTTGATGCCTGTATAGTTTTTGTTTTGTTAAGGAAACAAAAAATATGCGGCAGGGTTTGTTTAATAAAGGCAAACCTTAGTATATTCGTAGCTTAATCTTTAAAGGAAAAAATTATGGGAGAAATATTAGGCCACCTGAAGCCCAAAAGGGTGTGGGAAATTTTTGAAGAAATATGCAAAATCCCAAGACCTTCTAAAAAGGAGGAAAAAATCCTGAAATACCTGATTGATTTTGCAAAGGAACATGATCTGGAGTATGCCCAGGACAAAATTGGCAACCTGGTGATACGCAAGCCTGGTATGCCGGGATATGAAGACCGGGAGTGGACTATTTTGCAGAGCCATGTGGATATGGTGGGAGAAAAAAATTCCGATGTGGACCATAATTTTGATACCGACCCCATCAAACCCCGTATCGAAGACGGATGGGTGAGGGCTACCGGCACCACACTTGGAGCCGATGACGGCATTGGCATCGCCGCCCAGCTGGCCATCCTGGAGTCGGATGAAATTCCCCACGGACCCATTGAGTGCCTTTTTACCGTGGATGAAGAAACCGGCCTTACCGGAGCTTTTGGCCTGGAGAAAAACTTTTTGAAAGGACGAATCCTGCTCAATCTCGACTCTGAAGACGATGGAGAACTCTTTATCGGTTGTGCCGGGGGAATAGACACCCTTATCACGTTTAACTATGAGAAAGTGAATACCGAACCCGACCACCAGGCTTTCAAGGTAAGTGTTAAGGGTTTAAAAGGCGGACACTCAGGAGATGACATTCACAAAGGACGGGGCAATGCCGTAAAGGTTCTGACCCGCATCCTCTGGAATGCAGAAAAAATGTATGAACTCCGGGTGGCAGAAATGGCCGGTGGAAACCTGCACAATGCCATTGCCCGTGAATCTTTTGCCACGGTGACGGTTCCTAAGCGTCATAAGAGTGCTTTCCTGACACTTGTGAAAGGCCTTGGCAATGAGATCAAAGAAGCCATGAAAACCAATGAGCCCAATCTTGAGATCGCAGCAGAGGAAGCCGTAATGCCCGATTGCCTCATGGATTATTCCACTCAGAATAACCTGCTCAATGCACTTTACGCCTGCCCCCACGGTGTAATGGCCATGTCGCCGGATATTCCCAATCTTGTGGAAACCTCCACCAACCTGGCTTCGGTAAAAATGACCCCAAGGGAAATTATCGTGGTCACAAGCCAGCGCAGCTCTCTTGAAACCGGCAAGCGCGACATCGCCGATATGGTGGCCAGCGTGTTTTACCTGGCCGGGGCCAAAGTAAAGCATGGAGACGGCTATCCCGGCTGGACCCCCAATATGGATTCAGCCATCCTGTCTGTTACCGAAAAAGCCTACAAAGATCTCTTTAAGGAAGAGCCAAAGGTGCTGGCAATTCATGCCGGCCTGGAATGCGGTCTTATTGGCGAAAAATATCCGGGAATGGATATGATCTCTTATGGTCCAACCATCAAAGGTGCCCACTCACCCGATGAGGGCATTGAGATCAGCACCGTGGAAAAATTCTGGGATCTGACACTGGAAGTATTGAAAAATATTCCCAAAGCAAAATAAATCTTTAGGAAAGATTCACGCAAACGGATAATGAGGCCTGCGGGCTTTGGTTATCCGTTTTTTAGTTGCATTTCAAACAACCCGGCAAGATGATTTTTTAATTTTTGCCTTACC
>SLRE01000146.1 GCA_007131125.1 Bacteroidales bacterium
CCACCCGGTGGGGGGTTGTTCCGGTACGGGCCAGTGCGCTGAACAAAAGGATATTTTCAGTGGGCGACCAGAGGGGTCGGAAGCAGGCTCCCGGAATATCCTGAAATACCTCTGTTTTCATCGTTTTGAGGTCGGTTAAGCCGATCCGCCTCCTGTCTCCTTCCTGGAATGAATAGGCCAGCATGCTTCCATCGAAGGAAACCGAAGGCTCACTTCCGGGTCCGATAACCTCTACCTCTTCGGTCAAAAGGTTTGCAACAAATACGTGCCCCTCAGATACATAGGCCAGGTGCTCAATTTCTGCCAAGGGGGCTTCGGCCTGCCGGCATCCTGAAAAGATAAACAGGAGCATCAGCAACGGCAGCCATAATTTTACCATGAATTTGTTCTTTTGGGTTTTCATGACGGTAAATTTTTTGTGAAGATAATAAAGCCAAGCAAAATAGCAAACAAAGCGTGAGGATACCGGCATGAAGGTCGGGGCGGGTTTTCCGGAGGTGTTCACCCTTAATTTTCAGATAGGCTGGTATTGATAAAGGCAGCCGGTATCAACCTTATATAAATTACAGCTTTTACCCCAATAAAGATACGGCAAAAAAGAATTGACCCGGATATTTTTCCCGTTTATTTGTTCAGTTATGGCCGCAACCGGTTATTATCAGCAAAAACCTATGTGAGGTGAGAGGTGCAGCTGGGACACCTGATGGCTTTGCGGGGAATAAAAGAAAAACAAAAGGGGCATTCTTTGGTAGTTGGCTCTGCCACTTCCACTTCAACGGCTTCCGTATCTGCCGGCTTGCCTTTGAGCCGGTTGATTTTTTTGATAAACAAAAATATCAGGATGGCTACAATCAAAAAATCCAGAACGGTGTTAAAAAAGGCACCGTAATTCAGGGTTGGAGCACCGGCTGCAGAAGCTTCGGAAAGGGCGGCATAGGGTGTGTCCCCAAGATTGATAAACAGCTCCCTGAAATCGACTTTTCCCACAAGCAGCCCAATGGGTGGCATCATGACATCGTGTACAAAGGAGGTGATGATTTTTCCAAAGGCAGCACCAATGATGATTCCTACGGCCATGTCGAGCACATTCCCCCGCATGGCAAATTCCTTGAATTCTTTTCTTAATTTTTTCATAGCACCTTGTTACTTGCTTGGTTTATAAAAAAGAAAGTGGGAAACCTTTTACTGATTGCTGATTTGGTCTGCCCGGGGCAGATCAATGAAATGGCATTTGCGGCAAAAAGGATGGTTTTGGTTATTAAACCACATCTTTCGGAAATTCCGATATTTTTCGTTGTTAAGGATTTCCATCAAAGGTTTTTCAAAGGCATTGCCAAAGCTCATTTCCTTTGGGAAGGATTTGGCACAACAGGGTGCCACCTCTCCGTTCCAGCAAATATAAAAGTGAGTCCAGGGGAAGGGGCAGTTTCGAAACCCGTTTTTTTTGTTGTGGTCCCAAAAGGTTACCTCCACCGAAGGATACCCGGCTTTTGCTGCTTCCAGCTCCTTTCGCGCTTTCAGGAACTCTTCTGAAACATAAAAATCATAATATTCCTTTTCAATTCCTGTAACCGAAGCCAGGTTAAACAATGTGAAGTTCAAAAATGGAATACCCATTTCATGGGCAAAACTGGTCATCCCAGCCATTTGGTGATAATTTTCCTTTGTAACCACCATGTTCAGCATCAAATCGGTTTGCGACCCTTTGAGCATTTCCGATAGGGCTTTCAGATTTTGAGAGAATTTTTCAAACTCCGAACCAATCCTTATCCGGTTATAGGTTTCATGCAAGCCGTCGATGGAAACCTGGACGGTGTCTATTTTGTCTTTTAAAACACCTGCATATTCAAGGGTTTTGGGTGCACAGGCATTGGTTGAAACGGAGATGACAATGCCCTTGTTTTTGGAACGGATGTAATCCACTATCTCTTCAATATCGCGGTAGAGAAAAGTTTCTCCCATGCCTGTCAGGCCAATGGAATCAAGGTACGCCCAGTTTTCGTCGATGACTTTCATTGCCATTTCTTTATCCATAAACCCCTGGTCCATTTTTTTGCCGTAATCGTATTCCCGGGGGCAAACTGTGCAATGGATGTTGCAGTGGGCGCTTAGTTCAAGCATTATGGTGGAGGGTTGCGCTACTTTGGTGCTTTTGGAGGCTTTCATCCAAAAGTGTTTTCCCTTATTGGAGAGGTATTGGAAAAAGGCTGTCCCCCGGGGCAATTTCCGTAATCTTTTAATGGCTTTTTTTATTTTCCTTTTGGTCATGATCCATGGTTTTGGCCGTTGCAAAAATAACAGTTATTGCAACGGTTTGATGCATTTGAGGGAAAAAGAACAAAGAAGCGCTTAAGGCGAAACGGGTTTATCAGTGAATAATGTTTTTGGCTTTCAACAGTTCCACAGTTATCCTGTATAATAAAGGATTAACGGAGAACTGTCCCGAATTTTCCTGGATGATGCCCCTGTCGGAAAGCCGCATCAGCATCAGGTTGGCCTGCCTGCGATTGATGTTTATTACCTGTGAAAGCTCCAGGTCGTTCAGGCTTTCATGAATGATCATGGCATATAACCCCAGAAGGGTTTCCTGGGGCAGGTTTTGCAGAAAGCTGAAATCGATCCTGTCCAGCGAGCGGATGTGGATGGTTGTGGTCGTTACCTTGCTGGCCGACCGCACCCAAAGCAGAATAGCAAAAGCAATATTGGATCGGGTCAGCTCATTGAGACCGGAAAAATACTTGTCCTTCAGGAACTCCTGTTTTTTCTCCTGGCTTAACTTCTGAAACTGCCGGTCATCCCGGTCCAGGGGAGAGGGTTCAAATACCATGTTGAAACCACTTGCGTTGTGCCTCAGGGTAATGAGTTTTACAATGTCATCAGAGGTAAGGTTTCTCAGCTTGATGATGGCAGGAAAATAACCATACAAACCAATGGTCTTGTCAAGGAACCTGCTTGCATAAAGGGAGCAGGAGCAAACCCAGAAAATTTTGCGGCTGGTTAGGGAAACGATTTCAAAAAACTTTTTCAGCAGCATGAAGCCTCCGGGTTGCCTGAGAAAGATCTTTTGCAGTCCGTCAAGAACAACCACACAGGATGGGTTTTTATCAATAAAGGAAAAAAAGTCGTTGGCGGTCTGGAAGGGTTCCCCGCAAAACTCAATGCCCAATCGGGCAAAAAACTGCTCTTCATTGAGCACCCTTTCGGGAAACCTGCATTTGAAAACCGGATAGGTATCCCCGACTTTTTCCTTAATAAACAAGTTGATCATGGAGGTAATGCCGCTTCCTTTTTCCCCGACCATCAGAATGGGGACAAAAGAATCGTTTTTCCAGCGGGTAAAGGCCTGATTAAGGCTTTGCATTTCCTGGTTGCGGGGATAAAAAAAGTTGTTGTCATTGAGTGGTTCAAGGTGAAAAAGGCGGCGGTAAACAAAAGGGAGCTTTTTAATGGCTGCATCCCCGGCAACCAGAAAGTCGCTGATGTCGGTTGTGATATCTGCCTGAATGTCATGAACCCCCAGCCTTCCTTTCAGTTGTCTCAAAAACTTTCCTCCCTTGATGCTGTATAAACGATACCGGGTGTAGGCAGCTTTTGTGGTTTTGTGAAAATACCCGGTAATGGCTTCCCTGAAGCGTTGCCCCCGGCTCAGGGTGCTGGCTTTGAGAAGGCGAAGGCGCACCTCGGCAATGTTTTGATTGTCTTGAAATTCTGTCAAACCATTGCAGAATTCTTCCACAGATTGTTCCAGGCGGGTGAGGATCTCCAGGCTCATCCCGCTGAACTTTTTGTTGAGTTGAAGCGATTTCTCAAGGGCCCGCTGAATGCCTTCACTGCCTATTTTTACTGCTTCCTCAAGCTGCCCTTCCTGCTCATACAAGACAAGGGCGGTATCCAGGTTAAACCCGGTAACTTTGGCGACCTCCGTCAACCCGTTCTTCAGATCTTCGAAACCTTGCACCGACAGCGCTTTTTGCGTCAGAAGACTCCGCTTTAAATGGGGAAGCACTTCAAAACCGATCAGCTTTTTCGGGGAAAAAGAATGCAGGGAGGAATCGTCCAGGCCTTTTTCAGGGCTGACCTTTACGGCCATGGTTCTCCTGGCCGGAAAACCTTCAAGCCCGCTCAGAATATTCTGCTCCAGCTCCTGAATGACCAGGGAAAAATTATGTTCACTCAGCAGGGCCTCAGTTTCAGGAATGATCGATTTAGAAAACTCTTTGGCGGCCTGGTACTTTAACAGGTTGATCTTTTTTCTGAAGGTTTCCTCATCGGCAAGGTTTTCTATTTCAATGCTTTTCAAAAACTCCGGAACCCTTTCCAGGGATTCCCGGATTTTTTCTTCCCTGTTTTTCATTCTGGACTGGAAACTCCAGAATGATTTGATGGCATGGTCATTCAGGATATAAAGCTCGTGGTTAAACTTCCAGTCTTCGGTAAGGGCAAACAATGTATTGCCCATTTGCCGGCTTTTCCTTAAAAACCTTTTGCTGATATCCTGAAATCCTTTTCGGGTTTTTCTGGCAGAATGCTTACTGCGGTTGAATTCAAAGGTGCCTGCTATTTCGCACTGGCTTTCAAACATTACGAATTGCCGGTTGCAAATCTCCTCCATTTCGCTCTCCAAAGATTCGATAAGGCTTTCGGCTTGTTTGTCCAGGCTGTCAAAAACAGGAATTATTTCATCCCGTATGAGTTTGGCCGCCCCCTGAAATTGTTCTTCCCATAACTGATCTTTCAGGAGACTGAAAAAAGCTTCGTCCAGCTTCCATGTTTTCAATAACAGGTTGGCAGTTTTTTTCTGAACTTCTTCGGCAACTGCAGTCAGCTGTTTCAGGTTTTGATTTCGCAGGTAATAAACAGCCAGCCTTTGCACGGGTATTTCCTGTTTCCAGATTTTTGGAGGAAGGGCCTTTTTTCCGGTTCTGCGCCTGAAAAAATTGAGAATACTACCCGGCAGACGCGATATTTTCAATCCTGCTCTTTTGAATTTCTTGATATAACGGATCCATGCCGGGTCGGTTTTTAAAGGTGTAAAACGCAGAGTGTCCTGTTCGCGGCGAACACTAGGGGGCAGCAGTTTTGCAACCCCTTCAAATTCTTTTTCAAAAAGGCTGATCTGCTCCCCGTTGATCGAAAAGTCACTGATGTTGTCCCATAGGCCAATGGTTTCAAGAGTTTTACGCCTCAAAAGCAAAATTTCATTGAGCAGCAGTTTTTTGTCTTTTTCCGTAATGGCCGATTCCTGCCTGGAGGCTGCCATTTCTGCAATTTTCCGGTGCTGCTTCAGGAATTCCCGGTAATGGTTCAAGGGTTTAAATAAAGGGACAAAAAGGAAGTCCCTGCAAACTTTCCTGATGTTGTCTTCTGCAGTCTGTTCAATATATCTCACGCTTCTTACAGTTTTTCCACAACTTTTTGTAAATCAAAGCCTCAAAGGAGGCAGAACCATTTTGCCGGCAATGGGTATAGTTTAAAAATAACTTCATGCTGTTGGAACCAAAATTAAAAAAATATACCATTGATTTTAATTGTTGGAGCCTCAAAGGTTGTTTTTTGTAAATTTGGGCTGATTAAGGGATAATAAAGCCTATTACAAATTAAAATTTTAAATGCTGCCATGAACCGATTATTTCTTGCGCTATTCCTTGTTTTTTTTGCAGCCGGCTGTTCGCAGCCTTCAAAGGAACAGGAAATTACTGCCCCAGAGGCAAAAAAAATTGAAAAAGAACTTACCATCCATGGGGATACCCGCATCGACCCCTATTACTGGTTGAATGAAAGGGATAATCCTGAAGTGATCGCTTATTTAGAAGAGGAGAATGCCTACCTGGAAGCCCGGATGGCACATACCCAAAACCTGCAAAATGAACTTTTTAACGAAATGAAAGGACGGATTCCCCAGGATGATATGTCCGCTCCGTACTACAGCAACGGCTTTTTTTACTATACCCGCTACGAGGAGGGCAAAGAATACCCGATTTATTGCCGTCGCAAAGAAAGCATGGATGCTCCGGAGGAGGTGATGCTGGATGTGAATCAGCTTGCCGAACCATATCCTTATTACCGTGTGGGCAGCTTTGATGTGAGCCTTGACAACCGCTGGCTGGCTTTTTCGGTTGATACGGTCGGACGTCGGCAGTTTACCCTGAAAGTTAAAGACCTTGCCACCGATGAAATTACCGCAACCGGTATTCCTTATGCCGGGGGAGATGTGGTTTGGGCAGCCGATAATGAAACCCTGTTTTTTACTTCCATAGATTCGGTTACCCTGAGGTATGACCGGATAAACCGTTTTAATTTTACCGAAGAAAACCCCGAACCCGAAAGCGTTTATTTTGAAGAAGATGAAACCTTTTATTACATAGGGGTTTCCCGTTCGAAGGACGACCGCTTCCTGATGATCAATGCCAACAGCACCCTGAGTAACGAAATATGGACGATGCGGGCAGACGACCCCATGGGCGAATTTGAAGTTTTTCAGCCCAGGCAAAGAGACCTGCGCTATAGCATATGGCCATATAATGGGAAGTTTTTTGTGCTGACCAACCTGGATGCAAAAAATTTCAGGCTGATGCAAACACCGGAAAATGCAACCCGAAAACAAAACTGGCAGGAACTGATTGCCCACCGCCCCGATGTGCTGCTCGAAAACCTTGAAGTATTTGATGAATACCTGGTTCTGCAGGAACGCGAAATGGGTTTGCGTCAACTCAGGATTATTCACCAGGTGACAGAAGAAGAACATTACCTTGACTTTCCTGAAGAAGCATATACCGCAAGCATTGGTGTAAATCCTGAGATGTCGGTTAATACACTGAGGTATAATTACACCTCACTGACAACCCCTTCAAGCGTTTATGAATACCATATGGGAACAAGGGAGGTTGAACTGATCAGGCAACAGGAAGTTCTTGGAGACTTCGACCCTGAGGATTATGAGACCCGCCGTCTTTTTGCATCCGCACGCGACGGAGTTGAGGTTCCCATTACACTCGTTTACCGCAAAGGACTGGAAAAGGACGGAAATAACCCGCTTTTACTTTATGCCTACGGGTCTTATGGGAGTTCGATGGATCCCCGCTTTAATGTTAATGCCCTCAGCCTTATCGACCGTGGTTTTGTTTATGCCATTGCTCATGTGCGTGGAGGGCAGGATCTGGGCAGGCAGTGGTATGAGGATGGAAAACTCCTTAATAAGAAAAATACCTTTTACGATTTTATTGATTGTGCCCTTTACCTGGTTGAAGAGAATTACACCCGTCCTGAAAAACTTTTTGCCGAAGGAGTCAGTGCCGGGGGGTTGCTCATAGGATCAGTGGCCAACATGCGCCCGGACCTTTTTCACGGCATGATTGCCAGGGTGCCGTTTGTGGATGTGGTTACCACCATGCTTGATGAATCCATACCCCTTACCACGGCTGAGTACGACGAATGGGGCAACCCCAATAAGGAAGAGTATTATCATTATATGCTTTCTTATTCTCCTTATGATAATATTGAAGAGCAGGACTATCCAAACCTTCTGGTCACTTCAGGGCTCTATGATTCACAGGTACAGTACTGGGAGCCAACCAAGTGGGTTGCCAAACTCAGAACCCATAACACAGGAGATTCAAAAATTCTGCTGACTACCAATATGCAGGCCGGGCATGGCGGAGCTTCCGGACGCTTTCAAAGGCTCAGGGAAGTGGCCCTGCAGCACGCTTTCTTACTTGATCTAGCAAACAATCCAAAATAAATTATAAACCAAAACACTAATCTTATGAAGCGCTACAGTTCACTGTTGTTTATCGTATTTCTGGGGGTAATAGCCATAAATGCCTGCCAGACTGCTGAGGAAAAAGAATATGATACCCGCTGGATGGGGCAGCAAATGAAAGAGATCCTTGATAATATTGAGGATCAATTTGGTGGTTTTGACCAAGCCATGATGGAAACCGGCTATCGTTATAATGAGCTATACTGGGCCGGGCAGGATGAAAACTGGGGTTATGCCGAATACCAGATCGATAAGATTATTTCCAGCATGGAGAGGGGATTTGTTCGCCGCCCCGACAGGGAAGCCTCTTCAAAGCAATTTGTGGATCAGGCTTACCCTGCTTTAAGGTCAACCATAGAAAATGAGGACAAGGAAGCCTTTAATGAAGAGTTCGTCGGATTTGCCAGCAGCTGCAACACCTGCCATGCCATGGAAGATGTTCCTTTTATTCAGAACATAATCCCGGAAAAAAGAACAACCCTGGTAAAGTATTAAACCTAAACCTTGCTTTAAAAAAAAGAAAAACCGGACGGGAAGTGCCCCAGTCCGGTTTTTTTTTCAAACAAAAAAGCCAATATTTAAAAATTATTTTTCTTTGGTAACATCCATGATAAGCAACAGTTTTTCAATGGTCTTTTGAAGGTATTCAATGCAGGCCTCGCTTTTTACGATGTAATTAAACACCCCCAATTCCTGCAGTTTTGCCACAATGTCTATATCCCTCTGGGCTGATACCACGATCACTTCAATGTTTCGGTCGTATTCTTTTATGGATTTTATCAATTCGTATCCTGGTATATCTGGTAGCATCAGGTCTGCGATTACTATGTCCGGGTTTTCATCGAGGTGCTCAAGCAACTCAGCCCCGTTCGTAAAGTTACTGATGGTAACGTTTTTTAACGAACCGAGGCAGAGCTTTAGCAGCATTCCTTCTGTTTTGTTGTCTTCAATTACAAAAACCTTTCTCCTGAGCGTATTTTCCATTAGTATATGGTTATAGTATTTTGTTCCGGTAAATGAATAAAAGTACGATTTATTTTACAAACAAGGAACAAAATTAATACGCTTGTTGACATTTATGAAACAAATTTCAAAAAATTAAGTTATTTTGGTTGCTTTTTGTTACAGCCTTTTATTCTTCGGTATTAACCAGGGTCAGATGCTTTTGCTCCTGCTTTTTGGCAGCAAGGATGCCGATTGCACAACCTTTTTCACCGTTTTCAAAATACAGGGTAAGATTGTAAACACCAGTGGCTTTGCATTCAAACTCGATGTAAGGCAGGTGCTTGTTTTTGTCAATAACATAGGTAGATCCAATAAGCTTGTCTGCGTGGTGAAGGCTTGCAATTACCTTTCCAGGGTATTCTTCTGCACTGCAGGTGTAAATCCTGTAGGTATTTCCGCTTTGCAGCATCATGTTATGCTTTACCACCGGAAGGGTTTGGCCGTTTTGCCTCTGGGGAAACTGAACCGGATAGCTTCTGACCAGGTTCTCACTGTCAATTTTCGCATGGCATGCATTAAAGAGCTCGCCTCCGCACTGCGAAAATACGGTTACCGGAAATGTTACTGCCATCATAAGCAGGGTTGCAAGGGTAAGGGTAAATTTTTTCATGGCTCTGTTGTTTCGGTTAGTTAAATATTTTTGGTTTGTTTTTTTCTGTTTTTTTCTCTTGCTGGTTTCTTATTCAAAACAACAACATTCCCGGCATAAACAATTAAGTGAAACACGTAAAAAAAATTACTCAAAAAGACTCACTGAAAGGTCTGTCAATTGTATACTTTTCCTCAAAGTATTTTATTATACTCATTTTTAATAGCTCTAGATTA
>SLRE01000162.1 GCA_007131125.1 Bacteroidales bacterium
GAAAGGTGGAGGGTAAAAGTTTGCCGCTCATCTGCATTTAATCCCGGTACTTTAAAAAGGCCCATCAGGTTTTGCTTTATGCCAAAGGCGCTGCAAAATTAATCCGCTTCAGGCATTAAACAAAGCTTAACAGAAAAAGCAGGGAAAAAGTTTTTGGAAAATCAGCGCAACTGACCGTACCCGAGTAACAACCCAAAGGTGAGTGCATTGCCCGAAAGGTCGGTTCCGCCCCGGTTGTTATAAAACAGGATGTTGTGCCTTAACACCAGGCTTAAAAAACCGTTTTCGCTGAATTGTATGCGATATTGTGTTCCAATGTTCAGGTTCAGGGTGTGCAAGGTTCTGGAAAGGCCATACTCCGCCTGGTCAAACTCCGAGAAGGCATCAAAGCCTTCGTATCCAATGCCGCCGGTGAGGAAGAGCCCTCTGTTTCTGGCATTCAATAAATCGTAGCCGGTTTCAAAACCAATAAAATATCCTGTGTAATGGTCGGTTTCGTAAAGCATATTGTCTACCACAACAGTATAGACTTCCTGTGAGGAAAGAAACCCGATTTGAAAGGAAATGTTGTACAAAGTTCGGTTCCTGACGGTTCCAAACATAAAACCCATTTGTGCCTGGTTTCCGATTACTGTGAGCTGGTCGCTTGGGCGCCAGAGGCCTCCGTATATGCCTCCAAAAACAAAGCTTTCCCTCCTTTTGGCTTCCTGTTCATGCCGGTAAACCGAGTCCAGGCGGGTGCCTTCCAGTTTGCCTTCTTCAAGCAGTGAAAAAGCTTTGTCAAATTCGTTGGCATAAAGTTCAAGGTAAAACTTCTCCAGGGGTTCAGGGTCCTTATCATCCTTGAGGTTTCCGGCCAGGGTGGCTGTAAACTCATTAAAGCCCTGGTGGGTTTCGTAATACTCCCAGGCCTCGTAATCAAAGTAAAAATGCTGATAGGTGTCCTCTTCAATTTTTTGTCGGTAGTCGTGAATCAATTGCCAGAAGTTGTCGGGGTACCAGCCTTCATGAAAGGTGTTGTTCTCAATTTTTTGAAGGGTTTTAAACCGGAAAATCGGTTCGTTGGTTCCGCAACTGATCTCCCAGAAATACACAAGGGCTTCCAGGGTGTCGGTTTCTCGCAGGTGGTAATACTCCGGGATAAGGCTGCTGGCACTAAATGCCAGGTCGTGACAGGAAATATGCCTTTCCCTCACCAGGGACTGCACATCAATATCCTGCGCATAACCCTGCCAAAGCCCTCCCAAAAGAAACAGCAGGACAAAAAAGAGCTTACGGGTTTGCATTCCCGCATTGGTATGAAACAGATGGAAAAACCTGACAATTTTCATTGGATATGAGAGGTACTTTACTATTACAAAACTAACAAAAAACGAGCCATGCCTCCAGATGCCGCTCCTCCTTTTCGCGGATTTAAGCCCGGGAATCTTTTCATTCCGCAGGCTGCAAACCGGGTTGAAAGGAAATTTTGCTTCTTTTAACAAAATGATTGACTGCTTTGTGCGGGATTTTGAGAAAAAATCTTTTTCTTTACATACTGAAAAATATGAACCAAAACAAAGTCATGAAAAATACACTTTTTATTTTGTTTATCCTGACCTTTACCGCATGCAGCGGTCCTGTAGCCGACCAGGTGCGCATTTCAGGAGAAGTTGAGAATCCCTCCCGGGAGGAAGTGGAAATCTTCTATGTGAAAGAGTTTGTAACCCATGCCAGGGAAGAGATGAAAGTTACCCTGGATGATGGGAATAAGTTTGAAACAAGTTTTCCCCTTGATGAGGCCGTTTTTGTGTATCTGCGCATCCCTCCACGCACCATAACCCTTTACCTTGAGCCCGGTGCGGATGTACACCTTGCGCTTGATGCATCAGATGCCGAAGCCAAACCTTCCATCAGCGGGGAGAAAGCCCTTGAAAGCGAATTTTTGCTGGGATTCTATCATGATGTAGAAAAAAATTACGGCAGGATGACGGTGTTAAACCAAACTGCCGACAAAGACCCGGAGGAGTTTGTAGAGTATCTTGAAGGGATTTATGACGAAAAGACCCGTTACCTGGAGGAACACCCTGGTTATAATCAGCTTAGCCCGGAATTTATTTCCCTGTTGTGCACCAACATGCGTTATGAAAAGTATCAGTACAAAATGCAATACCAGATGGCGGCTTCCCGCTTCAGGGAGGAAGGCAGAATTCCCGCACTTCCTGAAGGTTATTTCGATTTTCTTGAGGAGCCCGGTTTATTTAATGACGATTATTTGAATTCATCCTCTTATGTGGCTTTCTTAAATTCCTACCGTCAGCACTATATACAGCGCAAAGCACGCGAGGGAAAAATTGAAGATTCCATGCTGGCGCGTTATGAAACGGCCCGGGAGATTTTTTCCGGCAAAACCCGGGATGTAGCCATGGCCGGGGCCCTGGTTTCCATGCTGAATTTTGGAGATTTTGAAGAAGCCAGACAAAGTTATGAGGACTTCATGGACCAGGTCACTACTGACAAATACCGCAAAGTGGTGGAAAGCCTTTACGAGAAAGCCATGGCACTGGCCCCGGGTCAGCCTGCACCCGATTTTACCCTTACGGATATCGACGGGGAGGAAGTTTCTCTTTCCGACTTCCGGGGAAAGGTGGTTTACCTCGACTTCTGGGCAAGCTGGTGCGGACCCTGCATGCATGAAGTGCCCTATGCCAGGGAATTGAAGCAGCGCATGGAAGGGCAGGACGACCTGGTATTTCTGTACATTTCTGTGGATACCGATGAAAATGCCTGGCGGCAAGCCGTTTCCAACCACGACATTCAGGGGGTTCATGTAAATGTTTCGGGTTTTGACCATGAAGTACCCCAGAATTACAATTTGAGAGGGGTGCCAACGTTTTACCTTATCGGGAGGGACGGCACCATTGCAGACAATCGTCCTCCGCGGCCAAGCCACGATAACATTGACGATGTGCTGCTTGCCGCACTTGAAAACTGATTTGTTGAACCATTCTGATTACACCATGCGATTTTTATTGTTTTTTTTGGTTACGGCCACTCTGGCCGCCTGTAGCCCATTACCCGAACAGCAAAATGTAAGCCTGAACGGAGAACTTGAAAACCTGGCAGAGGAAGCCGTGGAACTCAATTTTTTCAGGGACCATATCAATAACGACAGAAAAGTAATTACGCTGGATCCGGAAGAGAGAAACCGTTTTTCCGCTTCTTTTGATGTGCCCCATCCCCTGATGGGTGCCATCACTACCGATAGAGAGCATTTGGAGGTGTTTCTTGAGCCCGGTTATTTTCTTAACCTGAAAGGAGATGCCAGGCATCTCAGCGAAGTGCACTTTTCCGGCTCCGGAAGCCAGGTCAATAATTTTTTCAGGGATTATCAAAATGAAATGGAAGCCCGGCTCACCCGCCCACTCCTGCAGCAAAAAGCCCGTGACCTGGATCCTGTGGATTATATCTTTTTTGCCGACAGCATTGCCGGTGAAAAAACCGGATTTCTCCAATCCTATCCCCAGTCTGCTGAATTTAGCTCCGCATTTTTACAGTTTTTTGAAACCAGGGTAATCTATGAGCGGTTTCAGAAATTGCTGGATTATCCCGAATGGCATCGTCAACTCAATAACCTGGATGAAAAACCAACCCTGCCGGAAGGTTATTACGATTTTCTTGATGAAGCTACCCGCTTTGACGGGGACCGCCTCAACAACATTACTTATGTCAATTTTTTACTTTCTTATCTTGACCAAAGGCGGCAGAAGGATGACCGTCATTTCCCGGAGGAAGAATCCCGGCATGCCATCAACTACGAACTGGCAGCAGACTATTTGTCGGGTCGCTCGAAGTATTACATTCAGGCTTTATCGGTTAGCAGGGAAATGAATTCCGGCGATCTGGAACTTGCACTGGAGCTTTACAACGACTTTCTGGAGCGTAGCCCTGTTGAGGCTTATAAAGAAAAACTGAAGGCCAACTACGATGCCCTGCAACCCGTAATGCCCGGCAATCCTGCTCCCGACTTTACCATGACCGATATACATGGGGAGGAAGTTTCCCTGAGCGACTATCATGGCAAGGTGGTTTACCTGAAATTCTGGGCCAGCTGGTGCGGTCCCTGTATGAGGGAAGTGCCCCCGGCAGCCGAGCTCAAAGAACGCATGAAACTGGAAGATGACCTGGTATTTATGTATGTTTCTATTGATACTGACCCCGATGCCTGGCGCAATGCAGTGGAGCGTAATGATATTACCGGGTTGCATTTCAATACACCTGGCAGGGAAAGGGGAGTACCTGCCCAATACCGCGTTAGGTGGATCCCAACATTCTTTATCATTGGCCGGGACGGAAACATTTTAGACAATCGACCGCCCAAACCAAGTGAGCCGGGTATTGATGATGCTCTGATTGCCGCTCTTAAGGAAACCGAAATCTGACCGGGGTTTATTCTTTCACTAATTGGTTTACCAACCCCCTGAAAATGATAAAGTGAAAGGGGGAAACCAGGTACCAGTAAATGCGGCCCCAAAGGCCTTTGGGTCGGAAGGTAGCGGTTTGTGTGAGTTTTTCATTGGCAATTTTAAATTCCAGCCAGGCTTCTCCGGGAAGCTTCATTTCAGCAAACAGCAAAAGGCGGGCTTCTGAGGGGTTGGCGTAAAGTACTCTCCAGAAATCCACCGAATCGCCGGGTTCAATGCGGTCGGGATGGGTGCGGCCACGCCTGAGACCAACACCGCCAAAAAGTTTGTCCAGAAATCCCCTGAGTTCCCAGAGCCAGCTTGCATAATACCATCCTGTTTCACCGCCAATTTTCCAGATATTTTCAATGGTGCGACCGGGATTTTTAACGGGCCGGGTGCGCTTGTCTGTAAAGCACCCGTTTTCAGGTACATTGATAAAAGCAGAAAGGCTCTGGTTGATGCGCCCGCTGATAAGGGAATCTTTCCAGCTGGAGATGATTTCGTTGGTTTCAATGGCAGAGAAGGTCTTTTTCAGTGAAGCTTCATAACCCATCGGCTCCACCTGCAGGATATGATTGAGCTCATCATTCCGGGCAACCACTTCCACCTTCATACTGCTCACAAGGGCTGTGGCAAGACGGTAAGAGGTTGATGTAATAAAATAAAGCCAGTAAGATGAAAGTTTTGGAGTCATGACGGGTACAACCCCTATCCTGCGTTTTAGCCCCCTGACGCGGGCAAATCCATACAGCATTTCCTTATAGGTCAAAACATCAGGTCCTCCGATATCAAAATTGCGGTTGTAGGTTTTTTCCTCAAAAAGGGTTTTTTCAAGAAAAGTGATCACATCGGAGATGGCAATAGGCTGGCAACGTGTTTTGAGCCATCTTGGCGCGATCATCACGGGCAGTTTCTCAACCAGGTCGCGGATAATCTCAAATGAGGCGCTTCCCGAACCAATAATGATACCGGCCCTTAGTGTGGTAAAATGATAATTTCCTTTTTCCAGTTCTTCTTCCACGGCCTTGCGGGAAGCTAAGTGCCTTGAAAGATTGTTCTCATTGATGATGCCGCTCAGATAAACCACATGCTTTACCCCGGTTTTGTCCATGGCTTGCCTGAAATTTTGCGCAGCCTGCATTTCCAGGTTCTCGTAATGGGCCGATGTTGACATGGAGTGCATCAGGTAATAAGCACCGTCAATGTCCTTCGGAATATTGGCCAAGGTGTTCTCCTTCAGAAAATCAACCTCTACAACCTGAATGCTTTTTCTGAGGGGTGCGGGAGGGGAGAAACGGTTTTTATCACGCACACAGCAAACCACCCGGTAACCTTTATTTACCAGGACAGGAAGCAGTCGTTTGCCAATATATCCGGTGGCACCGGTAAGTAATATTCTCAATACAAAATTTTTATTTGTGGGCCGGGTTAATGCAATTAAAACCCCAAACCTATCGGAATGTTGAAAAGGGAGACGGGCAGATATCCTGTTTCATCATGGAAAGCCCGTTGAATAGGAGAATTAATTTTTTGTAAGCGGGAAGAAACCACCGGTCAGTTATTCCGCATTGATCGAAAAATACTGTTCGATTTCTTTCATGTCGCCGCTTTCAGGAGTGATGTCCCTGATGATCTTTCCTTTTTCCAGCAGAATGATGCGGGTGCAGATCTCCGTAATATGGTTGAGGTTATGGCTTGAAATGAGCATGGTGGTGTGGCGGGCTTCATTTTCCTGCTTCAGCATGCGTTTAATCAGTATTTGTGAGGTGGGATCCAAAAAGTTGAAAGGTTCATCCAGGATCAGTAGCTCGGGCTGCACCAGCATGGCGGCAATGATCCCCACTTTTTGCTTATTGCCGGTAGAGAACTGCCGGATATATTTTTTTTGCTCCAGGATCTCACCGCTCATAAACCTGGAAAACACCTGCAGTTTTTCATCCACTGCTTTTTTTGGCAAACCATAAAGTCTGGCTGTAAAATAAAAAAACTCTTCAGGTGTCATGAAATCAATAAGAAACCCCTCGTCAAGGTAGCTTCCGGTTAAGTTTTTCCAGTGGTAATTGCCTGCAACAGATTTTTCGTGGATAAAAACCGAGCCCTGGGTGGGTTCGATCAGGTCGAGCAACAAGCGGAACAGCGTGGTTTTTCCTGCTCCGTTGTTTCCGACAATACCCACCAGCTGGCCTTTCTCAATGGTCAGCCGGTCAATGTCAAGGGCGGTTTGTTGCCCGTATTGCTTTTTTAAATTTTCGACTCTTATCATGCTCATTATTTTTCCCGGTATTTGTTCAGGTTGCGGTACTTGGTTTGTTCAAACCGGGTGACGGTAGCCCTCACCCATCTTTTGTTAAAAACGATAAACAGCAGGCCTGTAATCCCTGCTGTGATGGAAAATCCTGTCATTAGCCCGAAAGGCAATATCCAGGCCACGATATACACCGGAACCAGGGTAAAAAAAATGGAAAAAACGCTAATAAACAGGCGTCCGCTGGTTCCTTCCATATTGAAGAAAGATCTACCGTTGGGATCAATACGGGTTGAGTTGCCAACTCCGGTATACAGCAACAGGCAAAAAGCCGGGCCGATAGCAAACAGTACCAGCCCTGTGAATAGCAGAAGCACTGTTGGGTTTAGCCACAAAATAAAAGGAACCAAAATAAAAAACTGCAATAAGGCCAGCATGGCATAAAAGTAATATTTGGCCTGAATGAAAATATCAAGAGGAATGTTTTTGGAAGCCAAATAGTCGAAAAACCGGCTTTCCCATGAAAATGCATACTGCAGATGGTTTATCCCGTATGAACCCATAAACAGCATCAGCATCGGAGTCATGGATGAATAGGCCTGATGAGGGATGTAAATGAACATATAAACCAGTAAGGGCAAAAAAACCGGCCATTGATAAAAATTATTTCTTGCCCGTTTGTTGCGGTTAATCAGTTTCCACTCCAGTTCCCAGAAAACTCCATAAACCGGCACTTTCCCAAGTAGCCTCTCAATAAAATTTCCGTATAACGGTAACTCTGAGCTTTTTGTGGACTGGTCGGACAATGTGTAAAAATTTTTTACCAGGCTTTTAACATTCACATACTGAAAAAGTAAAATGGCCATGATCAGCCCTGAAAACAGCCAACCATTTCCCTGCATCAGGGCCAGGCCGAGTTGTCCGGAAAAATTCATCAGTTGCTCCAGCAAAAAATAACCCGTCAGGATCAACGCTGCAATCAGCAGTCCGGCAGCTATCAGGGCAGGGGGTTTCCAGCCGGTACTGGTTTTTATGAACATACTAAGCGAATGGTTGAGCCCGCTAATCAAAAAGCATCCCAGGAGTGCATTCCAAAATGCAGCCGGAGAAACCGGACCATAGAGGGTCTGCAAAAAAAAGGGGACCAGGAATACCAGCAAAAAGAAATTGTATACGCTAAACCATGAGCGGATAAGTGTGTAGCCCGCAAGGGAACGCTTTTTAACAGGCAGGTGCAGGTAGTTTTTGGCTTGCTGTCGGGGAACTTTCTGGAAAAATAACCTGGCCAGCAATTCCGACCCATAAACAAACAACAAAAGAGAAAAAAAAGCCTCATGAGGGTATTCTTCCGGGAAAAGGTTTTCCAGAAGGTTTGGTAAAGCCAGCCCTAGCATGTAAATGTACCAGAGGGAAATAAAGACCACAAATCCCAGAAGGAGTTTAATGCCCAGGCTTCTCTCAAAATAATGAGCCCTGACAAAACTCAGCCAGCCATGACGCAACAGGATAAAAAACATGGGTTGCCTGTTTTTTTTTAATAAGATGCAAGTTTAAGGATTTTTGGTTAAATATCAGGGAGGAAGATAAACTTTGCCTGTTCCTGCATTTTCGGTTTGCAGGGGAAAACAAAGTGGCGGTTACATCTTGGCGTGAAGGAAAAACCTAAAAAATGAACCCTGAAGGCAAAAAACTGTTTGGATTGTTAAAGTAGCAATAACCAACAAATAAAGAAAAATGAAAAGAATATTTACGATTTTCCTGATAATGCTCCTGCCAGTGGCGGGTTTTTCCCAGCGCGACTGGTCGCAGGTAAGCGTAAAAACAACAGAGATAGCCCCGGACTTGTTCCGGCTTTTTGTCGGTGATGGGGTTGCAGTGGTAGCCTGGGTTGGAGAAGACGGCTTGCTGGTAATCGATGCAGCCTATGAACAAACCGCTCCCCAGCTGATGGAAGCCATTGAGAAACTTTCGGATGCGCCCATTCGCTATCTTGTCAATACCCATCTGCATGGCGACCATACCGGTGGCAATGTGGAACTGGGCCGCAATGCCGATATCATTGCTCATCCTTTGGTTAAAGAATACCTTTCCAGCGAACGCAGGCAGGGAGAACAAACCATTCCTCCCTTTCCTGAACATGCCATTCCCAACATTACTTTCACTGACCGGCTTAACCTCGACTTTAACGGGCAAATTCTGGAAATGACCCACCTGCCAGGTGGACATACCGGGGGCGATATCATCATTTGGTTTCCTGACAGCAAGGTGCTTGTTATGGGTGACCTGCTTTTTGCGGGGTATTTTCCCTTTGTTGACGTAAATAACGGGGGCCATCCTCAAGGGTTTATGGACAACCTGGCCTGGGTCCTTGAAAACTTTCCTGAAGAAACAACGCTGATAGGCGGGCACGGGCCGGTCTTCAGCATGCAAGAACTTGAAGCATACCATCAGGATTTATTAAAAACCATGGAAGTGGTTAAAAATGCCAGGGAAAAGGGTATGTCGCAGGAAGAAATGAAAAAGGAACGGATTTTAAAGCAATGGGAAGAATACGGTACTTTTTTCATTACCGAAGACCGCTGGATAGAAACCATTTATCCTTTTTTGTAAAGCATTATAAATTTCCTCGGGTATCCAAAAAATTATTTTTCCTCTGTCTGAACCTTTTGGTTTTTGGTTTTGTTTAAGATTTGTCTTTTAAAAGTTAAACAAAAAGTTCGTTTTTCCCTTTTATTGGCTGAAAGCTAAGTTTTTGAAGCAACAACCGTTTTTTACTGTAATTTTGCAATTAAAGAATTAAATCTTTATTTGGCGGAAAACTAAAAAGATAAAAAATGATGCACATCAC
>SLRE01000219.1 GCA_007131125.1 Bacteroidales bacterium
AACCGTTCAGTAATTCCCTGGCAATATGCTGAGTTTGTTTGTTGAATATTTCCTGTTCAGCGCGGGTCAGGTAATATTCGGGCATGTGCATAATTTCCCGGAAGATTTTGCTCCCTTCCTCATCATAAAAATATTTGGGATGCAGGGATTTTTTCCGGGCCGAAAGCCCTTTCAGGGTGTCCTTTGCAAAATCCGTTAGCTGGGTTTTAGTTGGCATAATTCAAAAAATTAATTTGAATAAAACGGATTACATATTCTAACAAATAAATTCTAATATTGATTGAATTAGGGGAAATTTTTTATAAAAAATCCTCACACAAAAAAAACAACAAGTGAAGGGGTGTTTGTTGGCAAACTTTTTTGCAGTCAGGGAGGGACTTCCGCAAAAAAAAATTCTCCGGACAAAACAATTAGTGGTCGTTTACTTGTTACTATATTTTAACAACTAAATAAAAGCTTATGGCCCGAATTGCATTTTTTTCCACCCAAAACTATGATCGGCAGTTTTTTGAAAGCCAAAACAGCAAACACCGGTTTGAGTTTTTTGAAAACAGGCTTAAAAGCAAAACTGTAGACCTGGCAAGAGATTTTGACGGGGTTTGCGTGTTTGTAAACGACCGCCTTGATGAAGAAGTCCTGAAAGCACTTGCTGAGGTTGGTGTAAAGCTGGTAGCATTGCGATGTGCCGGTTTTAATAATGTTGATCTGAAAGCTGCCGAGAACAACGGAATAAGGGTTATGCGGGTACCGGCCTATTCTCCGCAGGCCATTGCCGAGCATGCACTTGCCCTAATCATGACCCTATCCAGAAGAACCCATAAAGCCTATAACAGGGTCCGTGATGGCAACTTTTCCCTGGAGCGTCTGATGGGCTTTACCATATACGGAAAGACCACCGGGGTGATTGGCACCGGGCAGATCGGCCGTGCCTTTTGCAATATCATGCTCGGGCTTGGTACCCGCGTGATTGCTTACGACAAATATCCTTCTGAAGAAATGATAAAAAAAGGGGTGGAATACATGGAACTGGACCAGGTGCTTGCCCAAAGCGATATTCTGAGCCTGCATTGTCCCCTTACTCCCGAAACCCATCACCTGATCAATAAAGATACCCTTCAGAAGATGAAAAAGGGTGCCATGCTGGTCAATACCGGGAGGGGAAAACTGGTGAATACCGCGGCAGTGATCAACTCTTTGAAAGAGGAGCATCTTGGCTCATTGGCCATTGACGTTTACGAAGAAGAAGAGAAACTCTTTTTCCGCGATTTGTCCGATTATGTGATCCGTGATGATCAGATTGCCCAGCTGATGATTTTTCCCAATGTGCTGATCACTGCCCACCAGGGCTTTTTCACCAAAGAAAGTATGGAGGAGATCACCCGCATCACCATGAAAAATTTTGACGACTTTGAGCAGGGCAAGGACTCTGAAAATGATGTCAATTGCAAGCTGATCAAGGATTGCGGGTAAAAGTTTTTAATTGTTACTAAAGGCTTCCGGGGGGGATTGCCGCCTCCCGGAAGTTCCACATTTTCGACCGTTTGTTCCTGTAAAGATTGTCCTTGCATATCCATCCGATTATTCATAGTTTTGGTTGTTGTAAAAACCAAATCCGTCGGTCATGGGTAAACTTCTAAACAATTTTTTATCCCTTTCCATCCTTGCTTTACTTTTCCTTTCTGCCGGTTGTGATCGGGCAATGAAGGATAGAGAAAGAAAAGATGACTTTCCTGAAATCCGTGAGAGGGGAAAAATAATCGCCATTACCAGCTACAGCCCCATTTCATACTTTATCTACCATGGGGAGCCCATGGGCTATGAATATGAACTGCTGCAAATGCTTGGAGAGCATTTGAATATGCCTGTGGATATTAAACTTGCCAGGGATTTTGAAGAAATGATGGAAATGCTGGAAAAAGGGGAGGGCGACCTGATTGCCTATGGGCTGACTGTGACATCTGAACGCCGGAAGCGACTGGCTTTCACAGAACCCATGAATGTGACCCGGCAGGTGCTGGTGCAGCGAAAACCCAAAAACTGGAGGCGCATGCGCCTGCATGAAATTGAAAATTTGTTGATTCGCAGTCCCCTTGAGCTAGGAGGCCAAACCATTCATGTTCGCAGGGGATCGGCTTACGTGAGCAGGCTTCGCAACCTGGCACTCGAAATCGGGCAGGATATCAACATTGTTGAGGCTCCGGGAGATGTTACCACGGAAGAACTCATTCACCTGGTGGCACAGGATTCCATAGCCCTTACTGTTTCCGACGAGAACATTGCCCAGATTCAGTCGGCTTATTACCAGGACCTGGATATAGCTACCCCGGTAAGCTTGCCCCAGCAAACAGCATGGGCCGTCAGACAAACCTCACCCATGCTTTTGGATACCATCAACCAATGGTTGACAGAAGCACAAAACCATGCAGATTATTACGTGATCTACAACAAATATTACAAAAACAGGCAGGCTTTCCGCTCCCGCTATGCCAGCGAGTATTTTCCCATCACCGGGGGAACCATTTCTCCTTATGACGAATTGCTGCAGGAAGTGGCTGAAGAAATTGGCTGGGATTGGCGCAAACTGGCGGCACTGGTTTACCGGGAATCACAGTTTAACCCCCGGGCCCGCTCCTGGGCTGGCGCTGTGGGCTTGATGCAACTTATGCCACGCACCGCAAGAGAGTTTGGTGCGGCAGATCCTTTAAATCCGGAACAGAATATCAGGGCCGGGGCGAACTTTATTCAATGGCTTGAAGAATACTGGCAACGGCATATTGAAGACGAAGAGGAGCGCATGAGGTTTGTGATGGCTTCCTACAATGTGGGGCATGGGCATGTGCAGGACGCCCGGCGACTAGCAGAGGCTTTTGATGCCGATCCCAATATTTGGGAGGGTAATGTGGAAAGGTTTATGCTGAAAAAATCAAACCCCGAATATTACAACCTTGAAATTGTGAACTTCGGATATGCAACAGGCCTTGAGCCGGTAACTTATGTGAAAACGATCTTTAACCTGTTTGAGCATTACCAGAAGTTTGTGGATTAATGGGCTGCTGCATAGAAAACCACGGTAAGCTGAAATGAAAAACTGAATACACTTTGTCTTCATTCCAGCATACCGTGGCTATAAAAAGCAGATTTCCTTTACTGGTTTAATTTATTGAATGATCACCTTTTTAACTGCTCTCTGGTCTTTGGTTGCAATCTCCAGGAAATAGACTCCGGGTTTAAGGCTTCTACCTCCAAGGTCAAGGTTTATCTCATTTTCTCCTGCAGGAATACTTTCAACTTCCCGGATCAGGACAGTTTCACCTGAAGTATTGGTCAGTCTGATATTGACATTTGCCGGAGCCCCGGCCGCAAATCGCAGTGTTATCTGTTCGGTTGCAGGGTTGGGGAAAAGGCTCACCTGCCTTTCAAGGTTTTCCGGGGTTTCAACAAATGTATCGTTGAGACCTTCCCCTGAAAGGGAAACCTCTGCCTCTGCTGCATTGGACGCATTGCTTGTGATGATCAGGGTTGCAGAATACTCCCTTCCTTCTTCGGGAGAAAACCACAGGTCCAATTGCTTTTCCTGATCTGCTTCCACAATTATTGGCAGGTCGGCCTCAAATCCGAAAAAGCCGGGATCATCCCCTGTTATCTCCAATGCGGTAATTTCAAGATCGATGTTGCCGCTGTTATGGATCTCCAATACAGCATATGAGGTATCACCTATGTCAGTTTCTTCAAATTGTAAGGCTGCCTCCACATCAATAATGGCTTCGTAAATTGCTCCCGTTCCGCTGAGGCTGATTTCCACTTCCGGATCGTTGGCCGCATCGCTCAAAATGGTCAGGGTCTCTTCATATAATACGGGCTCTTCCGGGATGAACATAACGGGCACCACCAGGTTGCCATAAGGAGGCACATTGGTTGGTCCGTCAATGGGTGAGAAAAACACATCGTCGGAAAACTGTAAATCCTGAATATTCAGCTCCACAGGGCCCTGATTGTATATGGTGAGGTTCATTTCTTTGGATTCATTCACCTCAACGGTTCCAAAGCTAAGACTTGAAGGGGTTACTTCAATAATGGGTTCTTCATCGGCATAGAGGAGACCTCGTTTCATAAAGATGTCGCAGACAATATCACCGTCCCTTGACGCGGAAGGGGCATAAAAAGCGGCTACATCCCCATCGCCCCTGGCTGCCACCGAGCTGGAGTTTCGCAAAAGGTAAAGGTCTTCGGGGTCGTCCCAGATCAGGCGGGGCTCTTCAAACACCCCTTCAAAGCCCACCACAAGGAAAAACCCGATAGGGTTGCCGGAGACACTGTTCTGGTAGGTAAAGTAAAATCTTCCTTCATCATCCACGTCTACTGTGCGGTAAAAGGCCGGGTTGCCGATATCCGGGGGCGTCGCATTCACTGGCGTGCTGAATCCCTCAGCATCCCTGGTAAGATAGATGATGCGATTGTCAGAACTCCTGCGAGCAATAATATGCAGTTTATCCTCATCATCAATGGTCATTGCAGGGTATTCAATGGTTTCGGTAACTGGCGTGGTTTCTTCCTGCATGCTGCCGGAAGTATCGTTGAAGTATCTCAGATTTCCGCCCCATACGCTTCCATCCCTGAAAATAACATGGGCATGGTTGTCGCTGTCAACCACCACCCTGATATCATTTTCGCTGGAGGTATCTGAGGTTGTGGTACCAAGCTGCGTGGGTGTTCCAATGGTTTCGGTGTCAATGTCATAAGTAACGTGGTAAGTATAGTCAGGTACGTCTGAAACGAAACTGAAATAAACAAAATGCACCACATTGTCGGAACCAATGGCTATATTGGGTGTGGCTTTATTGTTTCCGGAAGTGATCCAGACGGGATCGGAGAATTCCCCGTTTTCTTTTTGCTGGTAAACCAGCTGGAAATTGTTGCTGTCATCTCGCTGGATGTAAACCATGTGCAGGACTCCTTCATCGTCAAAAACAAAGGAAGAATAGTTGTTATCCACTCCTGTATCGGTAACCTGGGTAGTAACAAACTCCCCGCTTTCATCGGTAACATAATAGATGTTCCTTGTATGGCTGTCGGTACCAAACTGCCCGGTATATGTAATGTGCAGGTTGCCATCCTCGTCAAACTGCACCCATTGGCGGTTGTTAAACCGGTCATTATAGGCAATGGTATCTTCAGGAAAAGGCAAAGGCTCAGCCATCAAAAGGGCCGCAGGTAAAAAAAACAAACAAAACAGAGTAAAAATTTTCTTCATAACGGTAATGGGTTTTGGTAGTTAGTAATTAGTATTGGGTTCACCAGGGCAAATTAGGAATTTTTTACATGAACTGCAAAAATTTATGAGGTTTCTTGTTAAATATCAGGATGTTAAATAGAAGATCAGATCAGGGAATTACCACAAGAATACCAGATTTTAATCCAAACAAAGGGTTCGTTAAGGCAAACCAAAAGAAAAAAGAATAAACCAATTGCGATGGGGGTTCTGTGGGGCAGGGAAGGAGCTTAGCTGTGGGTTTCAGAAAGGGACCAAAGGAGTTGATGAAGATGTCTCTTCAGGCATTTTTGTTATGGCCTCCCCCCGGAAACTCTTTTCTAATCCTAAAAGGCTGTTTATCATAGATTAAAAAATCAACCTGGGTGATTAGCATAAAAACGATATTTTGTGGATTGGTCTTCAAGCCCAAAAAAAACCACGGCAAGCTGCAATGAAAAACTACAACACAGCTTTTTTCCATTTCAGCATACCGTGGCTATAATAAGCAGGTTTCCCGTTGAGGGTTTAAATTATTGAATGATCACCTTTTTCACTGTTCTTTGGTCTTCGGTTACAATCTCCAGGAAATAGACTCCGGGTTTAAGGCTACTGCTGCCCAGGTCAAGGTTGATCTCATTTTCTCCTGCAGGAATATTTTCAACTTCCCGGTTCAGGACAGTTTCACCTGAAGTATTGGTCAGTCTGATATTGACACCTGCCGGAGCCCCGGCCGCAAATTGCAGTGTTATCTGTTCCGTTGCAGGGTTGGGGAAAAGGCTCACTTGCTTTTCAAGGGTTTCCTGGGTTTCAACAAAGGTATCGTTGAGGCCTTCGCCTGAAAGGGAAACCTCTGCCTCGGCTTCATTGGACGCATTGCTTGTGATGATCAGGGTTGCAAAATACTCCCTTCCTTCTTCGGGTGAAAACCACAGGTCCAATTGCTTTTCCTGGTCTGCTTCCACAATTATGGGCAGGTCAGTCTCATATCCGAAAAAGCCGGGATCTTCTCCTGTTATCTCCAATACGTTAATTTCAAGGTCGATGTTGCCGCTGTTAAGGATCTCCAATACAGCATATGAGGTATCACCTGTGTCAGTTTCTTCAAATTGTAAAGAGGCTGCAACATCAATAATGGCTTCGTAAATTGCTCCCGTTCCGCTAAGGCTGACTTCCACTTCCGGATCGTTGGCCGCATCGCTGGAAATGATAAGGGTTGCAAAATAGTCCCTGTCTTCTTCCGGAGAGAAAGACAAATTTAACTGCATCTCTTCTTGTGCTTCTACGATCAGGGGCAGGTCTGCATCAAAGCCAAAGAAATCCTGATCATCTCCGGTTATATCAATCCCGGTAATTTCAAGGTCGATGTTTCCACTGTTCTCTATATCCAATGTGGCATATGAGGTTTCATTAATCTGAGTTTCTTCAAATTCTATAGAGGGTGCTACATCAATAATGGCTTCGTAAATTACTCCCGTTCCGCTAAGGCTGATTTCCACTTCCGGATCGTTGGCTGCATCGCTTAAAATGGTCATTGTTTCCTGGTAATCAACTGGCTCTTCAGGGGTGAAGACAACAGGCAGTAGCAGGTTTCCAAAAGGAGGTATGGTGGTAGGTCCCTCAATGGTTGAAAAAAACACGTCGTCGGAGAACTGGAATTCCTGAATATTCAGCTCCACCGGGCCCTGATTGTAAATGGTGAGGTTCATTTCATGGGATTCATTCACCTCAACCGTTCCAAAGTTAAGACTTGCGGGAGATACTTCAATAATGGGTTCTAAATCAGTAAAAAGCAGCCCTCGTTTCATAAAAATGTCGCAGACCATTTCGTCATCCCGCGAAGTGGAAGGAGCATAAAACGTGGCCACATATCCATCGCCCCTTGCTGCCACCGAACTGGTATTTCCAAACAGGTAGTTGTCTTCCGGGTCATTCCAGATCAGGCTTGGCTCTTCAAATGATCCTTCTATTCCTGAAACCAGGAAAAACCCGGTGGGATAATTGGATGCCGTGTTATGGTAAGTAAAATAGAACCTGCCTTCATCATCCACATCAACCGAGCGATAATAGAGCGGGTTGCCGATATCTGGGGGAGTAGCATTTACCGGAGTGCTGAATCCTTCATCATCCCTGGTAAGGTATACGATGCGATTATCAGAAACCCTGCCGACTATAATATGCAGCTTATCCTCATGATCTATGGTCATGGCAGGATACACAATGCTTTCGGTAACAGGGGTGGTTTCCTCCACCATGCTTCCGGAAGTGTTGTTGAAATACCTCAGAGTGCCGCCAAACATGCTTCCATCCCGATAGATCACATGGGCATGGTTGTTACTATCTACCACCACCCTGATATCATTTTCGCTGGAAGGATCTACTGAGTAATTGCCAAGCTGTGTGGGTGTTCCTATGGTTTCTGTATCCAGTTCATAGGTAATATGATAGGTGTAATTTGATATTTGTCCGGGAACGAAATTGTAATAAACAAAATGCACCACATTGTCGGAACCAATGGCTATATGGGGCGTGGCTTTATTGTCTCCGGAGGTGATCCAGACGGGATCGGAAAAATCCCCGTTTTCTTTTTGCTGGTAAACCAACTGAAAATTGTTGTTGTTATCATGCTGGGTGTAAACCATGTGCATGGTTCCATCCTCATCAAATACGAAAGAGGAATAGTTGGTGTTTACTCCGTTATCTGTAACCTGGGTTTCTACAAATTCCCCGCTTTCATCAGTTACATAATAGATGTCCCTGGTATTGGCAGCGGTTCCGAATTGCCCGGTGTAAGTAATGTGCAGATTGCCATCCTCATCAAACTGCACCCATTGGCGATTGTTAAACCGGTCATTATAGGCAATGGTATCTTCCGGAAAAGGCAAAGGGTCAGCCATCAAAAGGGCTGCAGGTAAAAAAACCAAACAAAACAATGTAAATATTTTCTTCATAACGGTAACGGGTTTTGGTAGTTAGTAATAGGTTAATCAGGTAAAATTAGTAATTTTTCCAATGAACTGCAATTTTTTTTTCATGTTATATATTAAATATCAAGAAGTTAAATGGAGGTAATGATCGGAGAACTTCCATAAAAATATCAGATTTTGGACTTAGCAAAGGGTTCATTGGGTTAAACCAAAAATTAAAGGTAAAACCATTTGTGGAAGGTTTTGGGAATAAGGAAGGAACTCATTTGTCTGTTCCCAAAAGGAACAAAAGGGGATGGTGGAGGCGGTCTCTCCAGGCGTTTTCGTTATGGCCTTCTCCGGGAAACTCCTTTGTAATCCAGCTTTTTTCGGTAAAACCTTTGGCTTTCATTACTTTATCCACTTGTTTTTGCAGGGGAGGGTAAAGTGCATCCAGGTCCTCAGTTCCGTAGTCAAAATAAATCAGGTGGCTGGAAGGGTCGGGAAGTTGGACTTCCAGATAGCGGAGAAAGGCATCGGGAACAGGGTTATCCTCCATTGACAAAATGCCCGGCCAGTGGGTGGAAAGGCAGGCGGCACCCCCAAAGACTTCAGGGTATTCGCAAACAGCATAAAGTGAGATCAGCCCGCCCATGCTGCTGCCGGCAATAAAGGTATGGTCTTTTCCGGTGCGGGTAGAATATTTTTTGTCTATAAAGGGTTTCAACTCCTTAACCAGGAATTTAAGATAGTTGTCGGAATTGATATTATGGCCCTGGAAAAGCGAAGCCGAATCATCGCGGTCGGCTTCAAGAATTCGTTTTTTGTCTTTCCTGTTAAGCGACTCAAAAGGTTTTTGGGGGAAGTAGTCGGCATGGCGGGTTGTGTTGCCATTCCAGATCCCCACCACGATCACATCCCTGATCTTTCCTTTTTCCATAAGTTCACCGGCAATGCTGTCAACTTCCCAGGCCTGTTGATTCCATGTAGTGGAAGCATCAAAAAGCATCTGCCCGTCGTGCATGTATAACACGGCATATTTTTTCCCCGGATTATAATTTTCGGGCAGCCAGACATCTACATTCCTGGCTGTTACATATTCCGAAGAGAAATCTTTATATCGGTCTATCTTACCCTGTCTCACGTTTGGTTCAGGAGATTGAGATATACTTATCAAAATAAAAGTTACAACCGTCAGGAAAAAGAAATAAATTTTCATATCCGGTATCGGGAAAATGATTCATTGCCAAATGCAAAAATACAATTAACCTTGGGCTTCCAAAATCTTCAAAACGTTTTGTAGAAAGGAAAAACCCCTG
>SLRE01000302.1 GCA_007131125.1 Bacteroidales bacterium
AAACCGTTTGCAGCCGGATTTAATAAGGGTTCCGGCAGGATTTGAAAGCGAACTATATTTTGTCCAGGGCCTGCTTCAGGTCGGCGATCAGGTCCGATACGTTTTCTATTCCTACTGAGAAACGGACCAGCCCGTCTGTAATTCCGGCTTTTTCCCGGTCGTTTTTGGCCATTTTTGAGTGGGTCATGGAAGCCGGGTGCTGTATGAGGGTTTCAACCCCGCCAAGGGAAACGGCCAAAATGCAAAGCTTAACATTATCCATCAGGATTTTTCCTGCCTGTAAGCCTCCTTTTACCTCAAAGCTGATCATGGCCCCGGAACCTGACATTTGTTCCCGGGCCAGTTCAAACTGGGGATGGGATTTCAACCCCGGATACCTTACCCATTCAATCTTTGGGTGGGTCTCGAGGAATCCGGCAATTTCCCGTGCGCTTTCCTGGGATTTTTCAATACGCAGGGCAAGGGTTTTCAATCCCCTGATGACAAGGTAAGCCTGGTGAGGGTCCATGTTACAGCCTAGGTTTACCATCATGGGCCTCAAAATGTCGTGCAGTTCTTTTTCACGGGTCACCAGGATCCCTCCTACCACGTCTGCGTGCCCGTTGAGGAATTTGGTGATGGAGTGGAAAACAATATCAAAGCCCAATTCTAACGGGCGCTGCAAATAAGGGCTGCAAAAAGTATTGTCGGCAACGGTGATCAGATTGTGTTCCCTGGCAATGCGCACCACTTCTTTAAGGTCGGTGATGTCCATGGTGGGATTGCTTGGGGTTTCAATAAAGATCATACGGGTATTGGGCCGGATAGCGTTACGGATATTTTCGGCATTGGTGGTGTCAAGATAGGTGGATTCGATGCCGAATTTGCTGTAATGTTTCTCCATAACCACCCTCGAGGGGCCATAAACCGCAGCGGTGCTGATCATGTGGTCTCCCTGCTTCAGGAGGCCCATGTAAATTGTGTTTACCGCACCCATTCCTGAACTGGTGGCCACGGCCTTGTAGCCATTTTCCAGAACTGCCATTTGCCTTTCCAGGGCATCAATGGTGGGATTGTTGATACGGGTATAAATGTATCCATCCGACTCACCAGAAAAACAGGCAGCCCCATGATCGGCATTTTTAAATTTAAAGGTACTGGTCTGGTAAATCGGCACGGTGGCGCTTCCAAACTTGTCATCTATGGTTCCAGCATGAATAAGTTTGGAGTCAAATCCAAGGTCTTTGGGTTCCATTGGTCAATTAGTTTTTAAATGAAAAAAACCCTTAATAAATTTCTAAAATGAAATTCAATAAGGGGAATAATTTGATTAATTGGTTTAATATTCATCCATATCAAGCATCACCAGGGTGCAATCTTCAATGGTTTCAATGCCTGCTTTCCTGGCCATATCATCCAGCTTGCGGTTGTAGGTGCCCGGGTTGAAAATAATGCGACGGGGCTTTAATGAGAGGATATAATCCAGGTATTCTTCCTGGTTGTCTGGGTTAAGGTAGAGGGTAATGGTATGAATGTTCTCAAAGTCTGGCGTACCTTTATGAACCTTGACCCCTTCGATTTCGGTTTCCCTTTTTCCGAGGGCACAAACTTCCATATTGTACTTTAAAAGCCTTTTTACTGCCTTGTGCGAATAACGCATTGGATTTTGACTTGCTCCGATCACCAGGGTTTTTTTATTTTCCATTATAAAGCAGTTTACTTTGTATTAACTACAAATTCGGGTGCATCGGCAATATGTTTTTTCACCGTGCAGGCTTCTGCAGCTTTGATAAGTGAGGTTTTGTATTTATCAGGAAAACCGTCAGGTAACAGGATGTCAATTTCCACTTTTGAAATCATGCGTTTATCAGGGTCCCTATGCATTTTTTGTATGATTCGGATGCCTTCTTCCGGAAGGTTTCTTTGCTGGCAGAAAGATTTTACGTAAAACCCTGCACAGGTGGCTACAGAAGCCAGAAACAGGTCAAAAGGTGATGGGGCGCTGTTGTCTCCCCCTGCTTTTTGCGGCTGGTCGGTTTTGATCACAAAATCTTTATAATGTGCATCAACTTTTTGATTTTCGCCTAAAACCACTTCAATGTCCATATGCTAATTTCTTTGTCAGTTAATATTATCAGGCTGTTTCGGGTAAAAAGATCAGCCGAATTTTTCCCGGAGTTTTTCTGTGAACCAATCAGGAGCACTGCATGGCCGCCCGGTTTCTTTTTTTACAAATGCAAGAACTGTTTCCCCGATATTCAGCAGGTCTCCTTTTTCATTGTAAATCTCGTAAACGAAATGCATCCGGGAGGCGGGGATTTCTTTAACGATGGTTCTAACCGTGAGCAGCTCATCGTAAAAAGCCGGCCGAATGTATTTACAGTTCATTGTAGCAATTGGCATGATTACCCCTTTTTCTTCCATTTCCCGGTAGGTCATGCCCAGGTGTCGCATGGCATCGGCCCTGCCCACTTCATAATACTGCGCATAATTGCCATAATAAACAAAACCCATCTGGTCAGTTTCAGCATATCTTACCCGCACCGTTTTTTCCGTTACAAACATCATTTTTAGAATTTTGTTCAACTTTCCGGCTTACCGTAAAGTCAGGCCTTGCCATGGCATTGCTTGTATTTTTTGCCACTGCCACAGGGGCAGGGTTCATTTCTTCCTACTTTTTTCTCTACCCTCACGGGTTCTGCTTTTTTCTGTCCGGGGCGTCTGCCGGGCAGGTCGCTCCGGCTGGTTTGCAGCTTGCTCATATCGGTTCTTTCCCTGTCGGCAGCCTGCTGCAACTGGTCGGGATCCTGGATGGGCAGTCTTGCCTTTCCAAGGAAGGAAATAATGTCCTTGTTGACTTTCTGAATCATCTTTTTAAATAGCTCAAAAGATTCGAACTTATAGATCAACAGAGGGTCTTTCTGCTCATAGGCTGCACCCTGCACTGACTGTTTCAGGTCGTCCATCTCGCGAAGGTGGTCTTTCCAGGCATTGTCGATGATAGCCAGGGTGATACCTTTTTCAATGGACAGAGCCACTTCCCTGCCTTCGGTTTGATAGGATTTTTCCAGATTTGCCAGGATGTTCAGGGTCTTTATCCCGTCAGTGATCGGAACCGCTATGTTTTGGTATTTCTGGGCGGCCTTTTCATAAACTTCTTTGATCACAGGGTAAGCCTTTTCGGCAATGTTGTTGTTTTTTGCCTTATAGGTTTTAATGGCTTCCAGGTAAAGGCCTTCGGCAAGTTTTTCTGATTTGGATTCTCTGAACTCCTCTTCTGTAAAAGTGGGTTCCATTCCCAGGGTGCGGATCAGTTCAAACTTAAAGCCTTCAAAATCTTCCTGGTCCTGGTATTCCACTATCAAATGCTCGCAGGTATCGTACATCATATTGGCGATGTCTACTGCAAGCCGTTCGCCAAAGAGTGCATTGTGACGTTTTTGATAAATTACCTCACGCTGGGCATTCATCACATCGTCGTATTCGAGCAACCTTTTCCGGATTCCGAAGTTGTTTTCTTCAACTTTTTTCTGGGCCCTTTCAATGGACTTGGTAATCATGGAGTGCTGAATTACCTCCCCTTCCTGCAGGCCGAGGCGGTCCATGATGCGTCCTATCCTTTCAGAACCGAATACACGCATCAGGTCGTCTTCCAGGGACACAAAGAACTGTGAAGAACCCGGGTCACCCTGTCGTCCGGCACGTCCCCTGAGCTGCCGGTCTACCCTTCTGGACTCGTGACGTTCGGTACCTACAATGGCCAAACCGCCGGCTTCCCTTACCCCGGGTCCAAGCTTGATATCTGTACCCCTACCCGCCATGTTGGTGGCGATGGTAACGGTTCCGGCCTGCCCGGCTTCCAGCACGATCTGTGCTTCTTTCTGGTGTTGCTTGGCGTTGAGGATATTGTGTTTGATGCTGCGCAGCTTAAGCATCCGGCTAAGCAACTCTGAAATCTCTACCGAAGTGGTACCCACCAATACGGGTCGGCCGGCATTAATCAGGTCGCTGATTTCGTTAATGACGGCATTGTATTTTTCCCTTTTGGTTTTATAAACCAGGTCTTCCCGGTCAATACGAATAACAGGGCGGTGGGTTGGGATAACCACCACATCCAGCTTATAAATATTCCAGAACTCCCCTGCTTCCGTTTCGGCAGTACCCGTCATACCTGCCAGCTTATCATACATCCTGAAATAATTCTGCAGGGTAATGGTGGCATAGGTTTGGGTAGCAGCTTCAATTTTTACGTTTTCCTTTGCCTCAATGGCCTGGTGCAGACCGTCGGAGTACCTTCTTCCCTCCATAATCCTGCCGGTTTGCTCGTCCACAATCTTCACCTTGTTGTCCATAATCACATACTGGTCATCTTTTTCAAACAAGGTATAGGCTTTCAAAAGCTGGTTGATGGTATGCACCCTTTCGCTTTTTACAGAAAAATCATTGAGCAGCTGGTTTTTCTTTTCCAGTTTTTCCTGTGGGGGCAGGTCAGATTTTTCAAGCTCTGCAACTTCCGAACCCATGTCAGGAAGGATAAAGAACCCGGGGTCATCGCTCTGGCTGGTAATCAGGTCAATCCCTTTATCGGTCAGCTCAATGCTGTTGTTTTTTTCTTCGATAACGAAAAACAGCTCATCGTCAATAATATGCATGTGCTTGTTTTGCTCCTGCATATAGTAGTTTTCCGTTTTCTGCAGTATGGTTTTCATCCCCGGTTCGGACAGGAACTTGATAAGGGCTTTGTTTCTTGGCAGGCCGCGGTGGCAGCGAAGCAGGAGTTCTCCCCCTTTTTTCTCGTCAGGCTCTCCTTCCTTTGGCAAAAGCAGTTTTCGGGCTTCGGCCAGCAGGTTTGTCACCAGGTTGCGCTGTGCACTGACGAGCTTTTCCACCTTGGGTTTCATTTCATGAAACTCATGTTTTTCTCCCTGTGGTGTGGGGCCCGAAATAATCAGGGGTGTACGGGCATCGTCAATCAAAACGGAGTCGACCTCATCCACAATAACGTAATTGTGCTTTCGCTGCACAAGGTCGTCGGGGCTATTGGCCATATTGTCCCTGAGGTAATCAAATCCGAATTCGTTGTTTGTCCCATAGGTAATATCTGCCAGGTAGGCATTTCTTCTTTCCTGTGAGTTGGGCTGATGTTTGTCGATACAGTCCACCTTTAACCCGTGAAATTCGAAAAGCATGCCCATCCATTCTGAGTCACGCTTGGCAAGGTAGTCGTTCACGGTAACTATATGCACTCCTTTACCAGGTAATGCATTCAGGTAAACGGGCAGGGTTGCCACCAGGGTTTTACCTTCACCTGTTGCCATCTCGGCAATTTTTCCCTTGTGCAGGTGAATTCCGCCTATTAGCTGAACATCATAATGCACCATATCCCAGGTAATCATGTTGCCTCCGGCAATCCACTGATTTTTGTAAACGGCCTTGTCGCCTTTAATTTCAATACTGGGGCGGCTGGCGGCAAGATTCCTGTCGAACTCGTTGGCGGTTACTTCAATTTGTCCTTCTTCCTTGAAGCGGCGTGCGGTTTCTTTTATTACATTAAAGGCTTCCGGAATCAATTCAAGTAAAACATCTTCGGTTTTTTCCTGCTGTTTTTTTTCCAGGGCATCGATGCGGGCATAGATTTTTTCCTTTTCCTCCACATCCATGTCGTAGCTCTCGTCTGCTTTGTCGCGCAGGGAGTCGATTTCCTGCTGCTCCTCGTCAATATGTTGTTTGATTCTTTGGCGAAGGTCGTGGGTTTTTTCCCTTAACTGGTCATTGTCGAGGCTTTTAATTTCTTCGTAATTATCAAAAATCTGCTGAAGCAGGGGTTTTATTTCCCGGTAATCTTTTTCGGCTTTGGTTCCGAAAATCTTTTTAATAAGATTGAGCATATGGGGTTGGTTTGCGATTAAATACTCTTTTCCGTGCTTTTTAGGGAAAGCAAAGTTAATCCAATTAGATAAAAATAAAAAAGGCTAGGCCAATTAAAAAAAAACCGGCCTGCGGGCCGGTATTATAAGATTTTAAAGATGATTCCCTTGTTCCCATCAATATTCGTCTTCATGAAAGAAGAAGTCATCTTTGGTGGGATAGTCGGGCCAGATATCTTCAATACTTTCATAAACATCTCCTTCATCTTCTATTTCCTGAAGGTTTTCAATGACTTCCATGGGTGCACCAGAGCGCAAGGCATAGTCAATAAGTTCTTCCTTGGTGGCAGGCCATGGAGCATCTTCAAGTTTTGAGGCTAATTCTAAAGTCCAATACATAAGTAAAGGGTTTTATTTTTTTGCAAAAGTATATTTTTTTATAAATAACACAACTTTTTTTTACTTGTTTTGAGAGACAGGCTTTAAATATTTATTTTAAAAAATTTCGAATTTATTGGAATTAAATGTTTATTGATTTCAGGGGTTTGTTTCCTTTGCATTATTAAAACATATGATATCAGATACTTAAGGGAAAAACTTTATCCGTTCCGGGTCGGTTTGCTATCTGATTTCCTTTTCCGGTGGTCGATTTTTCGTACATTTGCCACACCAATAAAACGCCTATGGGTTCAAACATCAAAATAAAGAACAAAAAGGCATCTTTCGAATTTTTTTTACTGGAAAAATTCGTTGCAGGAATGGTTTTAACCGGCACGGAAATCAAATCCATCCGCAGCGGAAAGGCCAGTATTAATGAAGCTTATTGTGCTTTTTCGGGAGAGGAACTCTTTGTAAGAAACATGCATATTGCAGAATATGATTATGGCACTTACAATAACCATGAACCAAAGCGGGAACGAAAACTACTGCTGACAGCCCGGGAGCTGAAGCGACTCAAATCCAAACTTGAAGAAAAAGGGCTGACTTTGATTCCTACCCTTCTTTTTATCAACGAAAAAGGCCTTGCCAAACTGGAGATTGCCCTTGCAAAAGGGAAGAAGCTCTATGACAAGCGCGATACCCTGAAGAAAAAAGATATTCAACGGGAAATAGACCGGGGTGCTTACTGACTCTCACCGGGACCTGATTTCTTCTTCCCGGATTTATACTCATAGCGGATTTTTGTAAAACCGGACCCATGCGGCCTGCTCAAACCCCCGGAGTCTTTTCTTTTATCCGGGGTTTGCCAGGGCAAATTTTCTTCTTCCTCGTCCTCTTCCTCATCATCCTCTTCCTCCAGCTCCCAGGAATATTTTTTCCTTTGGGGGCCATGAGCCCGGAAATGGAAAGCGAGCAAAACCCCGCATATCATGCCCATTAAATGAGATTCCCATGAAACCCCATCCTTGATGGGAAAAACACCCCATACCATCCCTCCGTAAAGAAAAGCCACAAGCAGGGAAAGTGCCATAAGCCGGGGATGCCTGCGAATGACCCCGCTGGTAAACAAAAAAGCAGCAAGGCTGTATAATATGCCACTTGCCCCGATATGGAAAGATTGCCTGGCGATAATCCATACCCATAGCCCGGTAATAATCATTGCCAGGAAGAAAACCTTATGGGCAACATCCCGGTAAAAATAATACAGTGCAACCCCAAGAACCAGAAGAGGTATGCTATTGGATATCAAATGAGAAAAACTGCCGTGGATAAAGGGCGAAAGGAATATTCCCCTTAAACCTTTAACATCCTGCGGGTAAATCCCGTATTGATAAAATTCCAGATCAAAGAACAATTCAATGGCCTTAACCAGCCAAAGAACCAAAATAAAACCCACGGGATAAACCAGGCTGCTGAAAAACCTGCGTTTCTCCAATTGTTTAAGTTCCTTATGGGAAAGATTTTCTTCAAGATTTATGATTTTTTATAAAGTGAGGCAATACGCTGGCTTTGTTTTTGCCATCAAATTTGGTAATTTGCCATTAAAAAACCTAACAAGAGTTGCTGATTTTCTTACGAAAAGGCCTTAGGCCATATTTTGTTACCTTTGTATTTTGTTTTTAATGCGAAATGTTAAAGGAAATTCAGCGTTAAATAAACAAAACAACCACCGGGGTAGTTTTTTTATTAGGAAGAAAAAAGCAACCCTCTACTTAATCAGACAAATCATTTTCTTAACCAGAATAGACTGAAATAATGAAATTTTTTAAGCAATCATTTTTTACTGCATTGGTTTTCATCTTTATAGGCTTTGCCTCAACCCATGAGGTCAAAAGCCAGGTAAGTGAAAAGCAAATAGAAAAAATAGCCCGGGCTTTACAGGTAATAGAATTTGCTTACATAGATTCTGTAAGTGACGAAACCCTTGTGGAGCATGCCATACGGGGAATGTTAAAAGAACTTGACCCTCACAGTGTATATCTTTCGGCCGATGAGCTTCGCAGAGCCAACGAGCCTCTGGAAGGAAGCTTTGAAGGGATTGGAGTGCAGTTCAATATTCTGAACGACACCATAGTAATTGTGAGCCCGATTCCGGGAGGACCTTCCGAGAAAGTTGGCATTATGCCCGGTGATAAAATTGTAACCATTGAGGGTGAAAAAGCCACCGGAAGCGATGTTAATAATGAAATGGTTCAACGAAAACTGCGAGGCGACCGGGGCTCAAAAGTTACCGTTGGCGTTTACCGCAGGGGAGCTCCCGAAATTCTGGATTTTACAATTACCCGCGACCGCATTCCCATTAATTCGCTTGATGCGGCATTTATGGCCACCCCGGAGATTGGGTATATTAAGCTGAACCGTTTTTCGCGCACCACCATGCGCGAGTACCGGGAGGCTATGGAAGAACTTAAAAAGGAAGGGATTAAACACCTTATCCTCGATTTGAACTACAATTCGGGAGGCTTTCTGGATGTGGCCATTGACCTTGCCGACCAGTTTCTTGACAGGAACAAGCTAATCGTATATACCGAAGGCCATTCGGCTCCCACACAACGCTTTAACAGCTCCTTCCGGGGTAACTTCCAGGAAGGTAAAGTGGTGGTTTTGATTAATGAAGGCAGTGCCTCGGCCAGCGAGATTGTTGCCGGTGCATTGCAGGACTGGGACCGCGGTTTGCTTATTGGACGGCGTTCATTCGGCAAAGGCCTGGTGCAAAGACCATTTGACCTGCCCGACGGTTCCGCCATTCGGCTGACCACCGCCAGGTACCACACCCCCACAGGAAGAAGCATTCAAAAGCCTTACGATGAAGGCACCGATAAATATTATGCCGACCTTACCACCAGGTTGCAAAACGGTGAATTGGTAAGTCCCGAAAACATTACTTTTCCTGACTCCCTGAAGTATTTCACGAAAAAGAATGAGCGCGTGGTTTATGGTGGAGGCGGTATCATGCCCGATTTTTTCATACCCATCGACACCAACAGGGTTTCTGATTATTACGGCAGGCTTATCCGCAGGGGCATTATGAACAGTTTTGGTATCAATTATACCAATGACAACCGTGAAGCTTTCAGCCAAAAGTATCCCGATGTAGAAACCTTTATTGCAGAATTTGAAGTGGATGACGAATTGCTGGAAAAACTTTATAATTATGCAGCCAGCCAGG
>SLRE01000119.1 GCA_007131125.1 Bacteroidales bacterium
AAAGATCAATGGCAGGATTCCTGCCGAAGTTCGCGACCGGGTACCCTTCGATTTTTTGACTCCCTTGTTTCCGGATGAAAAATTCCAGATTACAGGCCATAAAGGGGCCACCCTTTCTCCAAGGATCATTGATATGTTTGCCCCTATCGGAAAAGGACAACGCGGGCTGATCGTAGCCCAGCCAAAAACCGGGAAAACCATTTTGCTCCAAGAAATTGCCAATGCCATTGCAGCCAATCATCCTGATGTTTACCTGATCGTACTGCTGATTGACGAGCGCCCGGAAGAGGTAACTGAGATGGCCCGCAACGTAAAAGGGGAAGTAATTGCTTCCACCTTTGACGAACCCGCCGAAAAACATGTTAAAGTTTCCAATATCGTACTGGAAAAAGCCAAGCGCATGGTAGAATGCGGACATGATGTGGTGATCCTGCTGGACAGTATTACCCGCCTGGCCCGTGCATTCAATACCGTTTCCCCGGCTTCAGGAAAAGTGCTCAGCGGTGGTGTTGATGCCAACGCCCTGCACAAACCCAAACGTTTCTTCGGTGCGGCAAGAAATATTGAAGATGGTGGTTCTCTCTCCATAATTGCAACTGCACTGATCGATACCGGATCAAAGATGGATGAAGTGATCTTTGAAGAATTTAAAGGAACCGGTAACATGGAATTGCAGCTTGACCGCCGCTTGTCCAATAAACGCATTTTCCCCTCTATCGACATCGTTGCTTCGGGTACACGCCGCGAAGACCTGCTGCTTAACAAGGAAATGATGAACCGTATATGGGTATTGCGCAAATTCATCGCCGACATGACGCCCCTGGAAGCCATGGAGTTTCTCATGGAAAAGATCAAGCACACCCAGGATAATGAAGAATTCCTCATGTCAATGAACGGTTAAATAACTGTGGAAATAACAAAAAAAGGGCCCCTATTGGATGGCCCTTTTTTTTATGGTGAAAAATTACCTTAATTTTCGTTTTTTCAGCCGGAGGGAGTTAAGCACCACAATAACATCCGATGCGGCCATGGCGCCTGCAGCAACAATGGGTGTAAGCAGTCCGATCATGGCCAGGGGAATGGCAGCTACATTATAAAAGAACGCCCAGAACAGGTTCTCTTTTATGGTACGGATGGTTGTACGCGTTGAGGAAAAAGCCCTGGAAAGCAACCCAAGGTTTCCTTTGAGCAATACCACATCAGCGGATTTTACGGCCACCTGTGTGGCATCGCTCATGCTGATGCCCACATAGGCTTTGGCCAGGGAAGGTGCATCATTGATACCATCTCCAACCATAGCCACTTTTGATTTCTCAGATAAAGCCTCAATTATTTCCAGCTTTTCATGAGGCAACTTCCCGGCATAAACTTCTTCAATACCCAGTAAACCGGCTATTTCATCACATCTTTCCTGTCGGTCGCCACTAAGCAGAACGGTTTTTATCCCTTTCTTTTTCAGATAATCGATTGCGGATTTGGCCTCCCCTTTTACTTCGTCTTCAATATCAAGCCATGCAATCAGCTGATCGTTCATTACAAGATAAATGTTATGGGTGTCGTCTGCAGTAAGGTGAGATGCAATGTTGTAAGACCCGGCCAGATAGCGGTTACCATCTTTATCGGTGGCTTCAATGCCCAGGCCCTTGTGCTCTTCCACGGTTTCAAACTTTATTTCGCCATGGCCTTTAAAGTATTGCACCACGGCTTTGGCAATGGGATGGGAAGAATGTTTTTCAAGGCTGTACAGTAAACTCCTCACACTTTCTTCGGACTTGCCAAAGCACTCCAGTTTTTTTATCCTGAATTTCCCGGTAGTGAGGGTTCCCGTTTTATCAAAAACGATGGTATCTACATTGGACAGCTTATCAAAAGTGGCACCTCCTTTGATAAGGATCCCGCTTTTGGCGGTGCGCCCAAGCCCCACCACCACAGCAGTGGGTATGGCCAGACCAAGGGCACAGGGACAGGCAATGACAAGAACGGCAATACCGCGCATCAACGAATCACGGAACTCCAGCCCGGTGCCCAGGTACCAGAATCCAAGAGTAAGAATGGCCAATACCACCACGGTGGGAACAAACACCATACTGATTTTGTCGGCCAGGTTTTGCAGTTTTGGCTTATCTTTCTGGGCATTTCTTACCATTTCGATGATCTGGGAAAGGACGGTTTCCTTGCCGGTAGCAGTCGTTTTTACCTTAATATTGCCGGAAACCAATATGGTTCCTCCTATAACCTTATCTCCTTTGCTTTTTTCAACCGGAACGCTTTCCCCTGAAATCATGCTTTCATCAATACTTCCAGCTCCCCAGTAAATCTCTCCATCCACCGGGATTTTGTCCCCGGAATTAACCAGCACATTTTCTCCTTTTTCTATCAGGGAAGCGTCCACTTCTTCAATATATTCCTGTCCTTCATGCATTTCGGAAGTAATCTTCTTGGCGGTATTTTTTTGCATCCTTACCAGATCATCAATAGCAGAAGTGGTTTTCTTAACAGAACGATGTTCCAGCATATTACCCAGCAAAACAATGGAAATAATGCTTGCAGAAGTTTCATAAAACATGTAATCGTGCCCAAGCCGGTAAATGGTTCCAATCAGGCTGTAAATAAAAGCCGCTGTACTTCCTAGGAATATCAGCACATCCATATTGGTAACACCCGACCGAAGGCTGTGGTAAGCACTTTTGCCAAAATGCAGAAAACCAACAATGAAAACAGGGATGGTCAGGGCCAGCTGGAAAAGGTCGTTGTGCAGAAAATCCACAGGTATAAACATGGCCAGAATCAGAGGAACGGTAAAAATTGCCGTAAACCAGAATTTTTTCTCTATGGTGCTGAGACCTTTTTTTTCGGCCCCGGTTTGCTCATCCACCATGTCTTTTACCTTGTAACCAAGGGACTCTATGCGTTTAACAGCCAGAGGAATCATTGCTCTGTCGGCTATCTCAAACTGTACTTCGTCGGTGGTAAAGTCTGCTTCAATATTGGAAAAACCTTCCTTTTCCAATACTTTTTTTATACCCAGTGCACAATTGGTGCAGCTCATTCCCTCCACCTTCAGGGTAACCTTATTGAAAAAATCATTTGCCATAATTAATTCCTAAAATCATTGAAAAAACCAACTCAATGGATTAACAACCTCCCCCGGTGAATGTTCGCAAAGGGAAGGAGGCTGAGGAAATAGCTGAAGTTTGGAAGAGGATCAGGAATAAACGGTGACGGTAATTTTTCTCGGACCGGCATGATCGCGGAATTCGCAAAGAAAAATTCCCTGCCAGGTGCCAAGCTTAAGGCGGTGATTTTTTACCGGTATGGTGAGAGATACTCCTGTAAGGGCACTTTTTACATGCGCAGGCATATCATCGTCTCCCTCCATGGTATGTGTGTAAAACGACATGCGTTCGGGGACCAGGTGGTTGAAGCTGCTTTCAAGGTCTACCCTTACTGATGGATCTGCATTTTCGTTGATCATCAGGCCTGCCGAAGTATGGTGTACAAAAATATTGACCAGGCCTGTTTCCGGTAGTTTCTCAAGTTTACCGGTAATGTGGCTGGTAACAAGGTGAAATCCTCTTTTAAACGCTGGAAGCTTAATCTCAAACTGCTGGATCATAATTTCCTTTTTAATGAAACGGCCATGCAAAAGAATTTGACAAACAGGTGAAATTACAATTTTTTTTACTCTCCGCCTGCTGTTTCAAAAAATCCGGGTGTGGAAAGATAGCGTTCACCGGTATCATAATTAAAGGTAAGGATCCGGGACCCTTCAGGGATTTCCTTGAGTTTTTTGGCCACAGCGGCCAATGAGGCCCCTGATGAGGGACCAATCAGCAATCCTTCTTTCAGGGCAGCTTCCCTGGCAAAATGGTAAGCATCTTCTTTTCCAATAGGAATTACTTCATCAATCAGCTCCCTCTTGAGCACTTTGGGTATAAAACCTGCCCCGATGCCCTGAATTGGGTGCGGGCCGGGCTCACCTCCGCTGAGAACCGCCGACAACTCAGGTTCTACTGCAATTATCCTGATCTTTGGAAAAGCTTTTTTCAATACCTGCCCTACTCCGGTAATATGCCCTCCGGTTCCTACACCGGTTATCAAATAATCAAACCCATCCGGAAAATCATCAAGGATCTCTTTTGCCGTTAATTCCACATGTATCTTGACATTGGCAGGGTTTTCGAATTGCCTTGGCATCCAGGCTCCCGGGGTTTGCTCCAAAAGTTCTTCTGCCCTGGCGATTGAGCCTTTCATACCATTCTCCCTTGGAGTAAGTTCAAGCCTGGCACCGTACGCAGCCATAATACGGCGGCGTTCTATCGACATGCTGTCTGGCATCACCAGCACCACATCATACCCACGAACCGCACCTATCATGGCAAGACCAATACCGGTATTGCCTGAAGTGGGCTCAATGATCACTGATCCGGCTTTCAAAAATCCTTTCTCCTCAGCATCGCGTATCATTGACAAAGCAATCCGGTCTTTGATGCTGGCACCAGGGTTGGCTCTTTCGAGCTTGGCCCATACCTCGTATTGATCTGGAAATAATTTATTGATCCTTAAATGAGGAGTATTTCCAATAAGTTCAGTTATTTGATTTGCTTTCATAGCAGGCTATCGGTATTGTTTTTATGGAATTTTTTCAAGACTTCCTGTTGAATTTTTTTCAGATGCTGAAATTGACAGGGTCTTTAAAATTTTTGTTGTTCTTCCTGATTTTAACCTGGCTTGTATGGTAAACCACCGAATGAGGCGGTACACTGGAAGTGAGAAAAACGTTACCTCCGATCACCGAATCATGACCGATAACTGTTTTCCCGCCAAGAACCGTACTTCCGGCATAAATTACCACGTTGTCCTCAATGGTAGGATGTCGTTTGGTGGCAGCCATGGATTTTTCAACATTGATGGCCCCAAGGGTCACTCCCTGGTATATCTTTACATTGTTTCCTATTTCTGAAGTCTCCCCTATTACCACGCCGGTTCCATGGTCAATAAAAAATGACTGTCCGATGGTTGCACCCGGATTGATATCAATGCCTGTAACACTATGGGCATGCTCCGAAACCATGCGGGGCAGCACGGGAATATCAAGTTTTACCAGGCAATGAGAGATCCGGTAGACGGCTATGGCAAAAAAACCAGGGTAGGCATTGACCACCTCCCTGATGCTGGCAGCCGCCGGGTCAAACTGATAAATGGCTTCAGCATCCTGAACAAGCTCCTTGTAAATATCAGGCAGACACCCGAAAAACCGCTCAACCAGCTCTTCAGGTTTTTGCTTACAAGACTCTTTCATTGAATATAGCAAGCCTTTTAGCTGCAAGGAAAGGTCATCAAAACCCAGATGATATTCGTCCACACTCCTTGGCTTGCTCATGGGAAACAGCAACCCGATGCAATCATTTATAAAACGGTTCACATCGTTTTTGCGGGGTATCTCCCTTCCATTGCCAAGATTCTCATTATATAGATGTTCAATGAAGTTTTCCAGTTTTTTCATAAGCTTCTTTTCGAAAACCTGTTTATAAAACCACCCTTTTAAGTATTTCCCTTGGGTATTTTACGCAAAAAGGCAAATAATTGTTTGATTTAAGTTAAAGATTTTTTCTCAAAAGAAAAAATCGACCCTTTGGGCAGGCAGAAAGAAAGAATTACAACTGATTATTTTTTTATTTTGCTGTTTTCCAATTGGTTAATTTATTCCTGCGGATTCCTTCAAAAAAAAATTTAAAAAAAACTTGCATTACGAAAACTTTCGTATTATATTTGTCTACGAAAAACATCGTACTATGACTACAGAGAAAAAATACCAACCTACCGAAAGTGAGCTGGAAGTATTGCAGGTACTATGGGAAAAGGGCAAAGCAACAGTACGCGAAGTTCATGAAGTGCTTTCCGAAACCAGGGATACCGGATACACCACTACCCTGAAAACCATGCAGATTATGACAGAAAAAAAGCTGTTGGGGCGGGATACGGCCCAGCGCACACATATTTACGCACCTTTGATAGAAAAGGAAATGGTTCAGAAAAAGCTTTTGGATAAGGTAAAAGACGGGCTGTTTAACGGCTCTGCCAGCCGGTTGGTAATGGGTGCCCTTAACGATCAAAACCTCTCCCCTGAGGAACTGAAAGAGATCAGGGATTTTCTGGACCAGTTTGAAAAATAAAAAAAGCAGCCATGACCATTGTTGAAAATATAAGCAATCCTTTTGTCAGTGCCCTTGGCTGGGCATTGGTACACAGCCTTTGGCAAATCGGGCTGATTGCATTGCTGTGGCGTATTTCTCTTTTCTTGGCCGGCAGAGCCTCTTCAGTTCTGCGTTATAATATGTCACTACTGGCTTTGCTGGCCATCCCGGCTATTTTCATATTCACTTTTTTCAGGCAATACCACATCTATTCAAGAGCATCAAGAGTAGTTTCGGTTGAACATGAAGGTATTGCCTGGCTGGCATCTGAAGGAGGTTCCAGCTTTTACCTTCTTGAAAAGAGCCGGCTGGCATTCCTGCAACAGTTTGAGGCATACGTTCCATGGGTTTTCTGGATTTACCTTGCCGGAGTAGTAGTATTCTCTTTTCATGCCATGCTTTCCTACTCAAGGTTCAGGTCCATGCAATTCAGGTATGCCAGCCCCATACCCATTGAATGGAAGAAGAGGTATCTAAGCCTGGCCGAAAAAGCCGGCTTAAGAAAACTGCCCCGGATTTTCCGGACGCCCAAAACCGATGTTCCCCTGGTCATGGGTTTTTTCAAGCCGGTAATCCTGCTTCCCCTTGCCATGCTGTCAGACCTTAGCCCCGGGCAGGTAGAAACCATTCTTTTGCACGAACTCTATCATATCAGGAGAAAAGACCACTATTTCAATTTATTGCAAAACCTACTTGAGATCCTGTTTTTTTACCATCCTGCGGCCTGGTGGATCTCCCGCCAACTACGCAGCGAAAGAGAAAAATGCGTGGATGAATGGGTGGTAAAACAAACCCGGCAGCCCATGGCTTATGCTAAGGCCCTGGTAAGCCTTGAAGAAAAACGCAGCACGGCCCTGCAACCGGTTGTAGCTGCAACGCAATCAAAAAATCTTTTGTTAAACAGAATTAAAAACATTATGACCATGAAAACAAAAAAGTTCAACCCCTCACAAAAGCTGGCCGCCCTTGCAGTGATTCTGTCGGCTTTGATCTCGGTAGCCTGGCTCAACCCGGCCACAACCATTAACCACTTTGCTGAAGAGCGTCAGGAAAGCCTTTCCCCTTACCCCGGCTTTCCCAATCCTGAGTTATTAACCCTTGCTCCCCGGCAGGAACCTTTGCCTCCCCCTTCCAATGGGGCTGCGGAACCACAGACAATGCCTGAAACTGATGAGGAAAAACCTCCTTCAAAAATCTATTTGCAGGACGGCAAAAGCGTTTCCTGGGAATCCCTCTCTGAAGAAGACCGTGAAAAGCTCCAGCTGGCAATGGCAGAAATGCGACTGGCCATGCAGGATGTGAACCGTGAAGTGATTGAAAAATTCAACTCGGAAGAATTCAGGCAGCAAATGCAGCAGGTCAGGGAGGAGATCAGAGGCGCCATGGCAGAAATGGATACAGAGCTTGAGAAATTCCGATCGGAAGAATTCCAGCAGGAGATGAAAAAGGCTGGAGAAGAAGTGCGAAAAGCCATGGAAGAACTGGACAAGGAGGTTTTTCAGCACCTGCAGTCAGAAGAGTTTCGCCGGGAGATGAAAAAAACCGGTGAAGAGATCCGAAAAGCCATGGAAACTATTGACAGGGAAGTTTTTGAAAAACTGCGCTCCGAGGAGTTTCAACAGGAGATGAAGGCCATTGGAGAAGAAATCAAAAAAGCCATGGAAGAAACCGGAAAAACACTGGAGATCGTTGGCCCTGCAATCCAGGATGTTCTTCAGGAAATCATGAAAGCCATTGAAGAAAGCTCCGGTGAGTTACCGGAAGAAGAATAAGAGTTGCTAAATTATGTTTAAAAAAAGGGCTGTCCCATTCAAGCGGGGCAGCCCTTTTAGTTTATTCAAACCGAATGATCAGGCACCAAGGGTGGCAACCATTACGGCTTTAATGGTATGCAGGCGATTCTCGGCTTGGTCAAATACCACAGAGTGTTCTGATTCAAAAACATCTTCTACCACTTCCATTCCGTCAAGACCGAATTTCTGGTAAATTTCTTCACCAATGGTTGTTTCACGATTGTGGAAAGCCGGGAGGCAATGCAGAAACTTCACCTTTGGATTGCCGGTCTTTTTCACAACATCCATATTTACCTGGTAAGGCTTGAGCAGTTCAATCCTTTCTTTCCAAACCTCATCGGGTTCGCCCATTGACACCCATACGTCGGTATACAGGAAGTCAACGCCTTTTACGGCTTCATCCACATCCTCTGTAATGGTGATCTTCGCACCGGTTTCTTTGGCAATTTCACGGCACTGGGCTACCAGTTCTTCAGAGGGCTGAACCGATTTGGGAGCAGCTGCACGGAAATCCATTCCCATTTTGGCGGCTCCAACCAAAAGGGAGTTACCCATATTGTTACGGGCATCACCCAGGTAACAGAATGAAACCTGATGCAATGGCTTGTCGCTATGCTCCATCATGGTCTGGAAGTCGGCCAGGATTTGTGTAGGGTGAAACTCATTAGTCAAGCCGTTCCATACCGGCACCCCTGAATACTCGGCCAGTTCTTCAACGGTGGTTTGCGCAAAGCCACGGTATTCAATGCCATCATACATTCTGCCCAACACCCTGGCGGTATCTTTCATGGATTCTTTTTTGCCGATCTGGCTGCCGGTGGGTCCAAGGTAGGTCACCAGGGCTCCCTGGTCGAAAGCGGCTACCTCAAAAGCACAACGTGTGCGTGTGGAAGCTTTTTCAAAGATCAGGGCAATATTTTTGCCTTTTAATTTTTGTTGCTCATATCCGGCATATTTTGCCTTTTTTAGGTCAACGGACATCTCCAGTAAAAACTTAATTTCCTGGGGGGTGAAGTCCAGCAGCTTCACAAAACTTCTGTTTCTTAGGTTAAAAGCCATTTTTATTCTCCTTTCAGATTTAATGATTTTATTATTGTTGGTTTAAAAATAATCCCATTTGCAAGTTATTACGGTTGTTCTATCCGCCATGAATAACCGTTCCTTTTCCTTCCTTGCCAAGTTGTTCTGCTTCGGTAATGATGGCTTCTTTTCCGCCATGTTCAACAAACTCAACACATGCCCTGACTTTGGGAGCCATACTGCCTTCGGTGAACTGCCCGTCTTTTAGGTGTCTGTTAACCTCTGCCACGGTAACTCTTTCCAGCTTCTGTTCTTCAGGTTTGTGGAAGTTAATGAAAACATTGGGCACATCGGTGAGGATGCAGAATTCATCGGCTTTAATTTTGT
>SLRE01000258.1 GCA_007131125.1 Bacteroidales bacterium
AAGAAGGGTTTATTGACGATAAAAGATTTGCCAGGGTATTTGCACTTGGTAAATTTCAAAACAACCAGTGGGGAAAAAACAAAATTGCAATGGAGCTTAGGGTGCGAAACATTCATCCTGAAAACATTAATTACGCCCTGGACCAAATCGACAATTCCCGCTATGAGCAAACCCTGCAGCAGATTATTGAGAAAAAAGTGCAGGCCCTGAAAGGGGAAACCCCTTTTGTGGCTGAGGGAAAAACAGCAGAACATTGCATTCGGAAAGGCTATGAGCCCGACCTGGTATGGAGGCTGATGAAGGGAAAAAATTAAAAACATTCGAAAATAAAACATTATGATTCATTCTGAAGATTTGAAAGATATTGATAAAAGGCTTGATGCCTTGAGGAGGTTTCTTTGACATTGAAGGGAAAAAACACCAGGCAGAGGAACTGCAAAAACAAACCGAATCTCCCGATTTCTGGAATGAGCCCAAAGAGGCGGAAAAAATCCTGAAACAAATCAGTGAACTCAAAAAGTGGATAGACACTTACGAGGAAACCCGCCAAAAATACGAAGACCTTAAGGTTCTGCATGAGTTTTACGAGGAAGGCGAGGCAGAAGAGCAGGAAGTAATGGAGCAGTACGGGTCGACCATCAAATTGCTGGGAAAACTCGAACTGCGTAAAATGCTCAGCAAGGAGGAAGACCGCCTGGATGCCATTGTAAACATCAATTCCGGGGCCGGAGGAACCGAAAGCCAGGACTGGGCCGACATGCTTATGCGCATGTACCTGAGGTGGGGCGAACGCAACAACTACAAAACCAAAGTTCTCGACATACAGGAGGGGGATGTGACAGGAGTGAAAAGTGTTTCCATTGAGTTTGAAGGAGGCAATGCCTTTGGTTACCTCAAAGGCGAAAGCGGTGTGCACCGCCTGGTAAGACTTTCGCCCTTTGATGCCAACAATAAAAGACATACTTCTTTTGCTTCGGTCTACAGCTACCCGGTAATTGACGACCAGATACAAATCGAAATCAACCCTGCCGACCTGAGCTGGGACACTTTCCGCTCAAGTGGTCCCGGAGGCCAGAATGTAAACAAGGTTGAAAGTGCCGTAAGGGTCAGACACGAACCCTCAGGTCTGGTGGTGGAATGCCAGGAAACCCGCTCACAGGGACAAAACCGCGAAAAAGCCCTTACCATGCTCAAATCACAACTTTATGAGCTGGAGCTCCGCAAAAAAAGAGAAAAGCTCGATGCCATGGAAAGTACCAAAAAGAAAATCGAATGGGGCTCACAAATCCGTAATTATGTTTTTCACCCCTATAAAATGGTGAAAGACCTGCGTACCGGGGTGGAAACTTCAAATGTGCAAAGCGTAATGGATGGAGACCTGGACGAATTCATCAAAGCCTACCTGATTGAATTCGGAGAAAATTAATTTTTTCGGTTTTTCCGGGTAAAACTTTTTGGGGAAAAATCCATTCCGGACTTTTTTATTTTTTTCAACCCTGTTGACCATAGGGTTTTTTCAACCCTGCATGCTGCTTCTTTCTTTTAATTATAAAAAAATGCACTATTGTTGAAAAAAAAATAACTATATCCTTTTGAACCATTTGGGGTGTTAATAACTTTTTCAGCATTTGATTTTCAGGGTTTTACAGTGGGACAAAATTCACCGGAAAAGAACTACCCCAATCATTTTGTTTTTTAACTTCGCCATTACAACGTCCGTTAACCTATAATTAACATAGTTTTAGTTTCGATAACCTGGACGTTATTTCCTTTAATACGATTAACAAAACCATACTAAACTGAAGAAGATGGATAATAAGCCGGCTGTTAAGGATACGGAAAAAATCAATACCAGGAAGGATAATGGAGAAAATATTTACAACCAGGTGCTTGACAAACGCTCCCGTCCTGAACCACCTGCCGATATGACCAATGACCCTGGTCCTCCGGATGCTTCCAACTGGACAACCAAATATGTCTACGAAGAAGCATTGAAAAAATCCACGGAATATTTTGGTGGTGACAGCCTGGCAGCCGGTGTGTGGGTCAATAAATATGCCCTAAAAGATTCGGAAGGTAACCTTTACGAACTTACCCCCGATGACATGCATCGCCGGATTGCAAAAGAAATTGCACGCATCGAAAACCGCTATCCCAACCCAATGGATGAAGAGAAAATTTTTCACCTGCTGAAAAATTTTAAATACATCATCCCCCAGGGAAGTCCAATGGCCGGCATTGGCAACCCTTTTCAGATTGGTTCATTGTCCAATTGTTTTGTGATTGGCAACAAGGGCGATGCCGACTCATACGGTGGCATCATGAAGGTTGACGAAGAGCAGGTGCAGCTTATGAAACGCCGCGGCGGTGTTGGCCACGATCTCTCCCATATCCGCCCCAAGGGTAGTCCCGTAAAGAACAGCGCCCTCACCTCAACAGGCCTGGTGCCTTTCATGGAAAGGTATTCCAATTCCACCCGGGAAGTAGCCCAGGACGGAAGAAGAGGAGCCCTGATGCTAACCGTATCCATCAAGCATCCCGATGCCGAAGGCTTTATCGACGCCAAACTTGAACAGGGTAAGGTTACCGGAGCCAATGTTTCGGTAAAAATTACCGACGACTTTATGCAGGCCGTAAAAGATAACAGGGAGTTTATTCAGAAATACCCGGTGCAGGGAGAAGAAGCCAAATACATCAAGCATACCAATGCCCGCGAACTCTGGCAAAAGGTGGTACACAATGCCTGGAAATCGGCCGAACCCGGTATCCTTTTCTGGGATACCATCACCAGGGAATCCGTTCCTGACTGCTATGCCGACCTGGGATTTCAAACCGTTTCCACCAACCCCTGCGGAGAAATACCGCTTTGCCCTTATGACAGCTGCCGGCTGCTGGCCATCAACCTTTACAGCTTTGTGAAAAACCCTTTCACCCCGAAGGCAAGTTTTGACATGAAACTGTTTAAAGAACACGTGGCCCACGCCCAAAGGATTATGGACGACATCATTGACCTGGAGCTGGAAAAAATTGATGCCATCCTTGATAAAATTGGGTCCGACCCCGAAGAAGAAGAAGTAAAACGGGTGGAGTTGAATCTCTGGAAAAAAATCCGTGAAAAATGCATTGAAGGCCGGCGCACAGGAATCGGCATCACTGCCGAAGGTGACATGCTCGCCGCTTTGGGACTGAAATACGGAACCGATGAAGCCACCGGGTTCTCCGTAAATATTCACAAAACCCTGGCTCTTGAAGCTTATCGCTCTTCGGTAAAAATGGCCGCAGAAAGGGGAGCATTCCCGGTTTACGATGCCAAAAGGGAAGAAAACAACCCCCTGATACAACGTATGCGTGAAGCCGACCCCGCCCTTTACGAAGAAATGAAAAAAAACGGCCGGAGAAACATTGCCCTTTTAACCATTGCCCCAACGGGAAGCGTATCCATTATGACGCAGACCACTTCGGGAATTGAACCCGTTTTTATGGTGGCATACAAAAGAAGGAGAAAAGTTAACCCCAACGACAAGAACTCAAGAACTGACTTTGTAGATGAGGTAGGTGACCACTGGGAAGAATACAATGTGTTTCATCACAAGTTTCTTGACTGGCTGCGCATCAACAAATATGATGTTGAAGAAGTGAGGCAGATGAAAGAAAAGGCCCTGGGTGACATAATAAAAAAATCCCCCTACTATCAGGCCACTGCCAACGATGTGGACTGGGTTGCCAAGGTTAAAATGCAGGGCGCCGTTCAGAAATGGGTTGACCATTCCATCAGCGTTACTGTAAACGTTCCCCACGATGTAAGCGAGGAGCTTGTAGGCCGCATTTACCAAACCGGTTGGGAAAGCGGTTGCAAAGGAATTACCGTATACAGGGACGGTTCACGCTCCGGGGTATTGGTAAAAGACAAAAAAGAAGAAAAAGAAAACGAGTTCAAGGAAACCAATGCTCCAAAACGACCCAAGGTGCTGGAATGCGAGATTGTGCGCTTCAACAACGATTCCGAAAAATGGATTGCGGTGGTGGGTATCCTTCATGAACGTCCTTACGAAATATTTACCGGTAAGGCCGAGGGGTTTTACCTGCCTCCTTACGTGGAAAAAGGATGGGTCATTAAAAACCGCACCCAGAAAGGCGACAAGCGATACGACTTTCAATTTTTAGACCGCGACGGCTACAAGGTGACCATTGAAGGTCTTTCGCGCTCTTTCCACAAAGAATACTGGAATTATGCCAAGCTGATTTCGGGTATCCTTCGCCATGGAATGCCTCTGCCATCGGTGGTGGACCTGGTGGAAGACATGAACCTGGAAAGCGACCGCCTGCACACCTGGAAAAACGGAGTGGTGCGTGCATTAAAAAAGTTCATTCCCGATGGGACCAAAGCCCATGGGCGCGTTTGTTCAGAATGCTCACAGGAAACCGTTATTTACCAGGAGGGATGCCTTATCTGCACCACCTGTGGTGAAAGCAAATGCGGATAAAATCGATTATCAAAGCCGAAAAAAGCCCCGAAAAACCCGGGGCTTTTTTTGTTAACAAATCATGTAATCGAATTTGAAGGGCCTGATTAACCAAAAGTTTGTTTAATTTTGACAAAAACCAATGCACTATGGCAAACAGAATCATGGACCCTATTGGCCGGCTGATGGGTTTGCGTTATAAATCACACCCATGGCATGGAGTGGATATCGGTAAAAATGCCCCCGAACAATTAACCTGCTTTGTAGAAATGGTGGCCACAGATACCGTTAAATACGAGGTAGACAAAGTAACCGGATACCTGAAAATTGACCGGCCGCAGAAATATTCCAATGTATTGCCCGCCCTATATGGTTTTATTCCCCAAACCCTTTGCCATCATACCGTGGCCGAATTTGCCATTGAAAAAACCGGCCGGAAAGATATCGTGGGCGACTATGACCCCCTGGATGTTTGTATCCTTACCGAAAAAACCATTTCCCACGGGAATATTCTTGTAGAAGCCATTCCCATCGGGGGGTTCAGGCTTATTGACCGCAACCAGGCCGACGATAAGATTATTGCTGTTTTGAAGGATGACGCCGTTTACGGAAAGCTCAGGGAGCTTTCGGAATGTCCCGAAGCAGTGGTGAAGCGCCTGCAGCACTATTTCCTTACCTATAAAGACCTTCCCAATACCGAACTTGATGTTGAAATTACCCATACTTATGGGGCCGATGATGCCAAAGAAGTAATCAAAAGGTCAATTGAAGATTATCGCCTGAAGTTCGAAAACCTGGACAATCTTTTGTCGGAAGTCTGAATCATTATACCAAAGGAGATTGTCCGGTAAAGGACTCAATTCTTTATTTTTCAATCAACTAAAAAAGGTCCTGTTTATCTTGCACCTCCGCCTCCGGATGCTGCACCCCCACCCCCGCCAACGGTACCGCCACCTCCGGCACCGGAGGATGAGCTCATGGTAGTGCTGGTGGTGGTGATGATACGGCTTATGGTCTCCCCATAAGAATGACCCGGGGAGTGCATAATAACAATCCAGCCAATTGAACCTGCATGTCCGCTTGCTTCAAGACCCTCTGTAAGGTTTCTGAAATATTTTTTGCCAAGGCCAAGGGCAACCCCGTAAATTAGAAAACCGTTGATGTTTTCTGAGTTCAGGGCGGCTTCCTTTTCATCAAAATGAAAGCGCTTCAGATGACCTTTCAGGGATTTCCAGCGCCGGTATTCCATTTCACCTGCTTCGGTGTGGATATTCATCAGCAGGCAAGCCAAAAAGGAAAGAAAACCAAAACCGGCAGGCACAAGCATCAAGGGTCCATAAACCGTTGTAAGAATAATCATTGCAACCAGCATCAGTCCGGAAATGACAAATCCGAAGTTCCGCCCGTTTTCCTTTCGTTTGTCCACCCAGTTTTTCTTTTTGTATTCCAGTTTCACACTTTTCTGCCACCTCCTGAAAAATTTTTGCATTTTGGTTGGTTTCTTTTTCATCAGCGAAAGGGGTATTTCCTGACGGTTTTCTCCAAGCTCCCGGAAAAGGAAATTCAGCAACTGCTCCTCGAAAGGCCTCAGTTCGGCTTTATGCTGTGAAAAATATTCGGCATCCAGATTAAAAAAGGTTTCGGTGGACTGCTTTTCTTTGCCAAACAAATTCGTTTTGGTAGTTTCCTTTTCCTCAATTTTCAGGAAGCCCCGGTAGGCAAGGTCAAAAAGGGTAGCAACCAGCGCATTGCCAGTTGTCATCCCGCTCATCATCAAGCGGCTGACAAGGGCAGGCTTTTCTTTGGAGGGAAGTTTGGAGAAGCCTCCCGGTTTTTCTGACAACTGCGGTTTGCTTCCAAACCGCCTGAAATACCAGAGCCAAAACAAAATATAGACCAGGGAAATGGGAATAAATATTGCGGAACCCATTTGATGGCGCTCCTGCTCCCGGGCCTTTCTTTCAAGGGCCTCCTGTCGCATACGGTTGGACTCTTTTACCAGTTGGGCTGCCTCCTCCATAATTTCCTCCCTGATTTTTCCGGGTTGCACGGGCATCACATAGAATTGATCTTCAGGATACATGGCCCTTACTTCCAGGAAATCCCCTGCGGGAAGCCGGTCACTCTCCGCTTGAATTCGTCCGTCGGGTTTTATTTCTGAAATCACATCCAGACTGCCATGCCACCAAAAAGCAATTTCTTCCCCTTTGGCAGGGGTAGGAGGGTGAACTTCCACACCTATGTCCGTGGTGGGTTTTTCCCATTCTTCAGATATTACCTGGTAGTACAATACCGCAACATCCTCGTAGCGCTCAATGGCCCCTTCGGCCAAAAAATGCAGGCTGAAAGTTCTTACCGTATCGGTGGCCTCAAAAAACCATTGCACTTCAAGAAAATCCTCTTTTTCCAAAATGCGCATGGTTCCCGGCTCTTCTTCTTCAGACAGCTCATAACGTTTTTCTCCCTCAAAAACTTCAAATCCGCTGAAACTGGCTTTCCCGTCAAGTGGAAAAGTACGGAATACCTGGGTATAAGTTCCTTCAAAGGTAAACTGCCGGTCTTCCTGAACCCGCATGCTGCCATCACTTTGCAAATGTATGGATACATCCAGGCCGGTAATATGGTAATCTCTTTCACAGGAAGTTAAAAGAGTCAGAAAAAAGATTAGGGTCAGGTTTTTCCCGAGAAAAAGAGCAATGCTTTTGCTTTTCATGGTTTTGTTGTTTTACAACTATTAAGTTATTAGTAATTCGTAAATGCATCAAGGGTTCCAGATTGAGGTTAGAAGGTGGAAGGCAGAAATTTTGAGGGTGGATGCCGGAGTTTCCTGTCATTCTTCTACCCTCTATCCTCTATCCACTAATTTCAAACTTCAATAATCATCCTCCTTTTTTAAACCCTTTGGCTTGGCCCGGTTCATAACAAGATAAACTGCCGGGCAGAAAACAAATATACAGAGATTCTTTGAGTATTAAACTCCTTATTAATATGCCAGGGGTTTTAAATGAGGGCCTGCCGGCAAAGCAACAAAATACCAAAGCAGGGAGTTCAGAAATTGCCTGAAAGCTTAAATACTCTACCGGGCAATGGCTTTACCACACCCTTAAATTCCAGGTTAAGCAGCAGGGCGGAGGCTTTACTAAAGGTGTATCCTGAACCGGAAACTATGGCATCAAAACTTACCTCCGAACCGTTGCGGAGCAAGGCAACAATTTTTTCTTCTTCCTCATCCAGTTCCACAAACAAAGACTGCTGAACGGCCTTATTGCTCTCCTCCCGCTCCCAGTTCATGATGTATTCAAGGTTTTCAATGCTTTCAATAAGATGGGCTTTGTTTGTTCTTATCAGCATGTTGCAGCCTTTGCTGTATGGATCGCTCGTACGCCCGGGAAGGGCAAATACATCGCGGTTGTAAGAATTGGCAATGTTGGCGGTGATCAGTGCCCCACCTGTGATGGCCGCTTCTATTACCACCACTGCATCACAGATCCCTGCAATAATCCGGTTCCTTTTGGGGAAGTTTTCCCGGTCGGGTTTGGTTTCGGTGATAAAGTCAGATATCAGCGCTCCCTGTTCAGTGATTTTTCTGGCAAGGCTCTGATGTAAGGGTGGATAAATCTTATCCAGACCATGACCCAATACCCCAACGGTTTGCAGGTTGCTATCCAATGCGGTTTTATGGGCACAGGCATCAACACCATAGGCCAGCCCGCTTACCACCAAGGCATTGTGGGGAGCAAGTCCTTCGACAATTTCCCGGCACTTCTCCTTCCCGTAATCGCTCATGCTGCGTGTGCCCACAACACTTACCACCTTTTGCACATTAAACTCCACATCACCTTTAACAAAAAGTAAAACCGGTCCGTCGTCGCAATGCTTCAGCCTGCGGGGGTAATCTTTATCGAGAAAAAAGAGCGGCCGAATCTTATTTCGCTCAATGAAAGCCATTTCTTTTTCTGCCCTTTCAAAAAGATCATACCGGGAAACGGCTTTGGCGGTATGGTCGCCGATGCCGGGTATTTTTTGCAACATATGCTTTTTTTCCTTAAAAACAGCCTCCACGCCCCCGCAATAGGAAATGAGTTTTTTGGCCGTAACTCCTCCAACCCCCGGAATCATGCTGATGGCTATCTGATAAAGCAATTGCTGGCTCATTGAGGAATTTTTTTGATATGGGTTGGAGTTTTTTCAACCGGAACCATTAAAATTAAAACAAAAACACAAATCCCGGAAAAGATTTCTTTTTTTCGTGAAATAATTTTGCAGGTTTACCCGAGGTAATTTTACCTTTGAGAGGCATGAAAGAAAATAAAAAACCTGTGGTCTTATGCTGCCCGCTCAACTGGGGACTTGGGCATGCAAGCCGCATGGTAATGCTGATAAGGGTCTTTGTTCGGTTTGGCTGCAGGGTTTACGTGGGGGCATGCGGAATGCCCCTGGCATTTCTAAAAAAAGAGCTCGGCGATACGGTCGGTTATGTCTGCTTTCCCGGAAAGGAGGTTACCTACCCTGAAAAAGGAAGCATGACGGTAAAAATGCTGATGCAGCTGCCGGGCTTGTTGCTCTCAATAATAAAAGAGCAACGGGAATTAAAAAAAATCCTAAAAAAAACCGGGGCTGTCATAGTCATCTCAGACAACCGGTTTGGTTTGTTTTCAAAAAAAGCCAAAACGGTTTTTGTCACCCACCAGCTCTTCATTCGGGCACCCAAAAAATTGAAATGGCTGCAACAGCTAATATATAAAATCAACCGCTTTTTCATCTCCCGTTACGACCAATGTTGGATTCCTGACTTCGAGAACTTCCCAAATCTTTCCGGAGAACTTTCCCATAAAAACCCCCTTGAAAAAACAACATTTATCGGCCCCCTGTCGCGCTTTGCAG
>SLRE01000316.1 GCA_007131125.1 Bacteroidales bacterium
CACTTTCTGAATAGTTATTTCTTTGACTATTTGGAGTAACTCCTCAATTATCAACTAAAACAAAACAACATGAAAAAGATTTTAATTTCCATTGGTTTGTTGCTCATTATGGGAATGTCCCTTTATGGGCAGCAAAACCGGGTATCTGGAACAGTGACCCATGCGGAAGATGGTGTTACCATGCCCGGGGTAACGGTTATGGTTAGAGGCACCACCGTCGGTACGATCACCGATGCGGATGGTCGCTACGAAATCATTGTTGCTCCGGATGCTACACTGGTTTTTACATTTGTCGGGATGTCCCGAAAGGAGGTTCCTGTAGATGGGAGGACCCTTATTGATGTAACTCTGGAGGAAGATGTCTTTGAGATCGAAGGGGTTGTGGTTACAGCTTTGGGTATTCCACGCGAGCGCAGGGCTCTCGGATATGCCGTACAGGATGTAAGTGGTGAAGACCTGGCAAGAAGCAGCAATCCAAACCTTGCCACCGCACTTTCGGGAAGGGTAGCCGGTTTGGAGGTCCGTCAGTCCTCTGGTATGCCGGGTGCTCCATCCACCATTATGATCCGTGGTGCACGTTCCTTTAGCGGTAACAACCAGCCGTTATATGTGGTGGACGGGATGCCAATTGTTGCAGAGGCGGATTATGGGCAGAACGTAACAGGAGCCTATAGTGCCAACAGGGCGTTGGACATTGATCCCAACGACATTGAGTCTATCAACGTGCTGAAGGGTCAGGCTGCTGCGGCATTGTACGGGTTACGCGCTTCCAACGGGGTGATTTTGATTACCACAAGAAGTGGAAGGGGAGCCCAGCCAGGCAGGCCGGTAATTACTTTTAATTCAACCTACAGCCAGGACAGGGTTGCCAGGCTTCCCGAAGTGCAGCAAACCTGGGCACAGGGAACAAACTTTGGTTTTGTCCCGGTGAATTCCTTTGCATGGGGTCCAAGAATTGTGGATCTTCCTGATGACCCGACTTACGGGGGCAATAACCATGGCCGGCCAGGACTGTTCTTTCATCCCCAGAAAAATGAATGGGTAGAACCAAGAGCCTATGATGGAGCCAGGGATTTCTTTGAAAATGGCGGCACCTTTAATACCAGCATTAACGTTGCCCAGGCAGGTAGTATGGGTAATTACTCAGTCGGGTTGGGTACTACTCAGCAATCGGGTATAGTTACCAACACCGGAATGGAACGTTATACTGCGAAAATGTCAGGGAATATGGATCTTTCACCAATTTTCAATGTTGGTTTTTCCGGTAACGTTTCAAGTGTTTCCATGGATAAACTTCCATCAGGAAACGACAGTTGGTTGTTTACTGTTTACGGATCCCCACCCTCCTATGACCTTATTGGAACTCCTTTTCATGTTCCAAGTGGCCCATACAATGAATTCCGTCAGATCAGTCACCGGATTGGTGCTGTGGGTGAAAACCCTTTATGGGCAGTCAGGAACAATTATTTTACCGAGGCAACCCAGCGTTTCTTTGGTAATGCCTTCATTGAAGCAGTACCTGCCCCATGGTTAAATATCCGGTATCAACTTGGTTTGGATACTTACTCCACCGACCAGGAAGTTTTGTATCAAATGGGTAGCGCAGGTGCCGGTCAGGCACTTCCCGGCCCCGGTGCTTATCCTACCCCTGATAATCGCACCTATGATTATGTTGCTCCCACCGGTGGAGAAATTAACAATTTCGGGGTTATTCGTCGTAATGTCAACTCTTTGCTTAACCTTACCTTCACCCATGATTTAACAGAAGATATCAGGGGTATTCTGGTTGTAGGAAATGAATTTGTGCACAATAATATGCGCAGCTGGACAATGACAGGTAGTGGTTTTACCATGCCCGGTTGGAACAATATGTCAAATACTACCACCCAGACTGCAGGGGAAAGCAAAAATGAGAACCGCACAGTAGGTTTTTTCAGTAGCCTGGCCCTTGAATACAGGAGTATGCTCTTTTTCAATGCTACGGGTCGTCAGGACATAGTTTCCACTATGCCTCGCGATAACCGTACATTCTTTTATCCTTCTGTTTCTCTGGGGTTTGTGTTTACAGAACTTGATGCCCTTATGGATAACAGTCTATTGCCTTATGGTAAGGTCAGGGCCTCCTATGCAGAAGTTGGACAGGCAGGAGTATATTCCGTACCGGTATATAGTCTTGGTGGTGGTACCTGGAGTGGGTTTATCGAAGGTATTACTTACCCGTTGGCGGGAACCAGTGGATTCCGTCCCTCCCGCACATTGTACAGCCCTGACCTTACACCCCAGAACACCAGAACCCTCGAGTTTGGTCTTGAATTGAAGTTTGTTAATAACCGTCTGGGTATTGATTATACTTACTCTGATCAGCTTACCGAGGGGCAGATTTTCAATGTTCCGCTTGCAGGATCTACAGGATATGGCTTCCTGGTAATGAATGCCGGGAAGATGACTACCGAAACCCATGAAATTATGTTATATACTACCCCGGTTCAGACCCGTAATTTCCAGTGGGATTTCAATGTTAACTGGACTACCTACGAAAACATTGCGGTGGAACTGGCCGAAGGGGTGGAAAGTATCAGCCTTGGGGGTTTTGTAACTCCCAATATAAGGGCTTATGCCGGTGAAAGCTATCCGGCTATTTTTGGTAACCAATATGTAAGAGATGATCAGGGCAGGATTCTGGTAAATGAAGACCCCGCCTCCCCTGGCTATGGTTTGCCCATGGTGGGAGAGTTTGGCCAGATTGGAGATGTTACCCCTGATTTTTACATGGGATTCAACAATGTTTTCAGTTATCGTTTTGTAACCCTGGCTTTCCAGTTAGATTGGAAGCATGGAGGACAGATGTACTCAGGCGTTAACCGTTTGATGGACCTTTATGGCACAACAAAAGCCACTGAGGACAGAGAAAACCCCTTTATATGGGATGGTTACAAAGCCGATGGTACCCCCAATGACATTGAACGTGGCGGCCCCGATGATCTGGGTGTTTATCAATACCTGCATGCCAGCCTGCGTTCGCCCCTGGATGAAGCCCATGTATATGGAACTTCTTTTGTAAAACTCAGGGATGTGTCATTATCCTTCAGCCTGCCACGCACTTTAATTGCTCCCGCAGGCCTGCAGGCTGCCAACCTGACTTTATTTGCCAGGAATATTTTGCTTTGGACCGAATTGCCAAATTTTGATCCTGAATCTTCACAGGGTATGGGCAATATGGTTGGAGGCATGGACTATATGTCGTTGCCTCAAACCACGGCCTTTGGCATCGGTTTGAATCTTACATTCTAATTGCAAACAAAAAAACATGAATCCTATGAAAACTATAAAATATTTTTTGATAGCAGTTCTTGCACTATTTGTGTGGAGCTGCAGTGAGGATACCATGGATGACATCAACCGGGAGCGCAATCAGGCCACTGAGGTTGATGCTTTTGCGGTCCTCCCCGATGCCCTGGTGAAAACAGCTGTGAACACAGCGGCAACCGATTTGGCCTGGTTTGCTTCAATGTATATTGAGCATAGTGCAGGTCAGTGGGCACAGCATCACGATTTTGACCAGCGGCTTGGTATGAATGCAGCCTCCAGTTTCAATAACCACTGGAATGGCACGTATGACCTGCTCAATATCATTAAAGTGATTGAGGAGTTTACTTCTCCCGGCGGTCCTGAAGAAAACAATGTGCATGCCCTTGGCATCGCCCAGATTTTGAAAGCTTATAACTTAGCCGCTTTAACCGACTTTTGGGGCGAAGTGCCATGGAGTGAAGCCCTGCAGGGAGCAGACTTCATGAAACCCAAATTTGACCGTCAATCAGTTATCTATAACCAGCACATTTTTAATTATCTTGACGCCGGAATTGCCAATCTTGAGGCGGCAATAGCCCAAGGCCCAACCGGCCCCAATGCCGGTCCTTTTGACCTGATTTATAATGGAGATAATCAAAAATGGATCAAGGCGGCTTATTCTCTTAAGGCCCGTTATCACATGCGCTTGTCTCAAAGGGATGGAGATGCAGCATCCAAAGCCCTTCAAGCCATGAACAATGGGTTTTCCAGTGCCGGTGACAATTTCATGTTTTCAAAATTTGCTGCAACTGCTACCGGAGAAAATCCATGGTATCAATTCAGGATACAAAGGAGCCACCTGGCAGTAGCACAGACCCTTTTTGACATCATGAATGACCGTTCCGATCCCAGGATGGAGATCTGGTTTTCCCGGTATCAGGAGATAGACGGTGATGATACGCTGATGGTTTACCGGCCCGCCCCTCCCGGAGAGGCTGACCGTGTTCAGGGTGGAGTATATTCCGAATCTCTTATCACCTATGATCCTGAAGATGTGCCCGGAAGCAGGACTACTCCGGCCCCGATCATGACCTTCCACGAATTGAAGTTTATCGAAGCAGAGGCCTTGTATCGTACCGGAGGTAACTATTCGGAAGCCCTGCACCAGGCTATCAGGGAAAGCTTCCTGTTCCATGGGCTAAGTGCTGACGAGGCAGACACTTACTTTGAAGATCAGGTTGAACCTTTACTTGCAGAAGATCCTTTTGAAGAAATCATGAAGCAAAAATATATTGCCATGTATGAACACGAATGCATGGAAGCTTATCATGATTATCGCCGCACTGGAATTCCTACAATGCACAACCCTCACAACATTACCGTAGGATTTCCCCTCAGGCTAGCATACGGCCTTTCCGACTTGTCTTCAAATCCGGATAATGTGCCGGATATTGATGTTTTTGTGCACAAAGTTTGGTGGGCCGGTGGCGATGAGCTGGTTCCCTGATATGTGCATTAATTTTATAAAAAAAGGGTGTCTGGCGAAGGCACCCTTTTTTTGCTAACTTTGTGTTAAGCAAAAGTTTCTGAAAGAACTTTTTATCCTTTGACCCGAAACCGGATGAATAGCTTATTATTATATCTCCTGTTTCCCCTGGTTCTTCTTTTTGGCAGTGGTAAGGTGCATAGCCAGCCAGAATGTAAAGTGCTGATGGAGGAAATTGCTGATGAATATCAGGGAGATTGCCGAAGGGGTCTTGCTCATGGCATTGGTATAGCCTCCGGAGTTGATCATTATGAAGGACGGTTTCGCAGGGGCTTACCCCACGGTGCCGGAAAATACACCTGGAAAAATGGCGATGTGTATTCCGGAAGATGGCGAAATGGAGAGAAACATGGGGAGGGGGTTTTTTTCGATGCAGAAAAAGACTCCACGTTTGCTGCTGTTTGGCGAAGAGGAGAGATATTTCGCAAGTTGGATAGCCCCGATGACAAGCCTCCATACGTTGTTCAATACTCCAGAAATGTCACCCGGCACCGTATCTTAAGAGTAGGCGATGGAGACAGGGTGTTTTTTGCCGTCGGTGAACCCATGAGGGGGCGTAGAATTTCCCACCTAAGTGTATTTGGAAGTTCCGGTAACTATATTGAACTCCGCAATATGGTTGGCTTTGAAAATGTGGCCTTCCCTTTTCAGGGTAAAATCGTTTTTTATGCACCTTCAAGAACAGGATTGGTCACCTACCAGATTGAATTCATGTTTGAGATCAATGAGCCCGGAAACTGGGAGGTGATCTTGCATTTTTGACTTTTTTCCGACCGTTTGAAACTTTTCTGAAAGTTCTTTCCCTCTGTCCTGATACCGCGACAAAGTCTGTTGGTTTACCATGGAACAGCGGACGACTGCTTCTTCCCATACCACAAAGGGAAATTGGCGTGAATCCCAACCTCGTGCAGAATGAGGCTTATCTTTAAGCCATTATCCTGCAGAAAATTTTCTGATAAAAACCCAAAAGCCCGCAAAATTAATGCGGGCTTTTGGGTTTATTGATGGTGAGCGGATTATTCATAACTTTGCTCAAAACAAGAAACAATGCATACCCTGATAAAAAAAACCAAAAAAGTTAAACCAAATGCCAACATCCTTTACCTTCTGAAAGCTGCTGCGGAGCTGGACAATATTCCCCTGGAAAAGAAGGAAAAGGAATATGTTGCTTCTCAGTTTGAGAAGACAGAAAGAACCACCTTTTACTTCAACCGGCTTACCCATTGGCTGGTGGTGTGTTTAATGCGTGATGACAGCAAGGGAAATGAATTTAAAACCCTTGAAACCCTCAGGAAAGCCGGGGACAAAACCGCCAGCTTTTTAAATGAGAGCAAGGAAGAGGAGGTGACCCTTCATGAGGGTAGCATGGAAAACGCTTATGTGCTGGCTTTTGCAGAGGGGATGGCCCTTGGGAATTACCAGTTTAACAAATACCGTCCTTCGGCCAAAAGCAACAGCCTGATAACCATTTATATTTTCGGGGAAAGCCTTACTCCCGGGCAGGTTAACGAATTAAACCACCTGGTGGAGGCTTGTTACCATTGTCGTGACCTGGTGAATGAACCCTATGGAAACCTGGATGCCGTGCAGTTTGCAGATTTTGTTGCAAAAATGAGCCGCTCTGTTGGCATAAAGGCCGAAGTATTGAATAAATCCCGGATTACGGCATTGAAAATGGAAGGCCTTCTGGCGGTAAACCGGGGCAGCAAAACACATCCCTCTTTTACGGTGCTTGAGTGGAAACCGGAAGGCGCCAAAAATGTCAAACCCATAGTACTGGTTGGCAAGGGTGTGGTTTTCGATACCGGTGGATTGAGCCTGAAACCTCCCTCCGGCATGGAAACCATGAAGCAGGATATGGCAGGGGCGGCCACGGTGTTTGCAACCCTTTATGCCCTTGCCAAAAACAAAGTGCCGTTACATGTGGTGGGATTGCTCCCTGCAACCGACAACAGGCCGGGTGACCTTGCCGTGGCCCCGGGAGACGTTATCCGCATGGTAAACGGCAAAACCGTTGAGGTGGTCAATACCGATGCCGAAGGCCGGCTGATCATGGCCGATGCACTGATTTATGCCGAACGGTTTGAGCCTGAACTTGCCATTGATGTGGCAACCCTTACCGGTTCGGCCACTGCGGCCATCGGGAAACACGGAATGGCAGGCATGCATCAGGATGCAGAAAATGATATGGCTTTATTGAAAGATTCCGGATGGGCTGTATATGAGCGAATCGCCGAATTCCCCTTCTGGGAAGAATATGGCAAAGACATAGAATCGGATGTGGCCGACATAAAAAACATTTCAGGAACCCGTTCGGGAGGGGTGATCACTGCAGGAAAGTTTCTGAGCCATTTCATCAGTTATCCATGGATTCACCTGGATATTGCAGGGGTAGCCTTTATGGATGGCAGAGAATCTTACCGGGGAAAAGGAGCCTCAGGAATGGGCACCCGCTTGTTGTATCATTTTATTAGCAGGAAAGCCGGGGGATAATCTCCGGTTTCCCTTTATTTTATCTAATTTTATTGTCGGAAATTTTTTAAATTCTATTCAATGGAGCATAACGATCAACAAAAAGCCTTACGCATTGGTATCAGCCATGGAGATGTAAATGGCATCAGCTATGAGATCATCATAAAAACCCTTAGCGATTCCAGAATTCTTGAATTTTTTACCCCCATTGTTTACGGTTCGTCAAAAGTTGCTTCTTATCACCGAAAAACCCTGAATATTCCTGATTTTTCTTTCAACATTCTCAAATCGGCAGAACAGGCTGCAGACGGTAAAGCCAATTTACTGAATATATACAGCAGGGAGATTAAGATTGATCTTGGCAAATCAACTGATATTGCCGGTGAGGTTGCTTACCAGGCTTTGGAAGCGGTTACGGAAGACCTGAAAAAAGGGCAGCTGGATGCTGTGGTAACAGCTCCCATCAGCAAGCAAAACATTCAAGGTCCGGGATTTTCCTTTCCGGGGCATACCGAATACTTTGCCGATCGTTTTGGAACCAGTGAAAGCCTGATGCTGATGGTCAGCAACAATATCCGCATTGGGGTGATCACAGGGCATGTGCCATTGCGTGAAGTTTCGGGAATGATCACGGAAGAAAGGATCCTGAAAAAGATCAGGATACTCAACCAGTCCCTGATGCGTGACTTTGGCATCCGAAAGCCCAGGATTGCCATTCTGGGACTGAACCCCCACGCAGGGGATAAGGGCATCATTGGTCATGAAGAAGAAAACGTTATTATTCCGACCATTCAAAAGGCATTCGATGAGGGCATACTGGCTTTTGGACCATACCCGGCTGATGGGTTTTTTGGTTCTTCTTCCTTCAATGACTATGATGGGATACTGGCCATGTTTCATGATCAGGGGCTGATCCCCTTCAAGACCCTGTCGTTTAAAAGTGGGGTGAATTTTACAGCCGGTCTTCCGGTGGTGAGGACTTCTCCCGCCCATGGCACTGCTTATGATCTGGCCGGAAAAAATTCGGCTTCTCCCGATGCCTTCCGCGAAGCCATTTATCTTGCCATTGATGTGGTAAAAAATCGCAGGGTTTATGATGAGATTCATGCCAACCCGCTTTCCGGGGGCAGCCTCGATGAAGACAATGACAGGGACCGGAACGACCTGAAAAACCTTCCGGAAGACCAGGGTTAAAGGGATTTAAACCAAACCTTTATGGATGCTGAACGCGGCTATACCTTTGAAAAAGTTTGTGAAATTACAGGAGGAGAATGTATTGGGCATTCCGGTGCTGATGGTTTGGTAAAGCATTTGCTTACCGACAGCCGCTTGTTGCTGGCTCCCCGGCAAACCCTTTTTTTTGCCATAAAAACACCCAAAAACGACGGGCACCGCTTTTTAAAACCCTTGTATGAAAAGGGAGTCCGTTTTTTCGTGGTTGAAAAAGCTTTTGAGGGTCAAATAAAGAAGTCGTTTCCTGAAGCCGGTTTTATTTTGGTGTCACACCCTCTTGAAGCCCTGCAAAAACTTACCGCATTCCATCGTTCCGCTTTTTCTTTCCCGGTGGCAGGCATTACCGGAAGCAATGGCAAAACCATTATTAAGGAATGGCTCTTTCAACTCCTGGCCGAAGATTTTTTTATCGTGCGCAACCCCAAAAGTTACAACTCACAGATCGGGGTGCCTTTATCGGTCTGGCAAATGGGACCTGAACACCAACTGGGGATTTTTGAGGCAGGCATATCACAGCCGGGAGAAATGGAAAAACTCCGGGAAATCATTGATCCGGATATCGGGATTTTTTCCAATATAGGCCCGGCCCATGACGAAGGTTTTTCCTCCAGGGAACAGAAAATCCGTGAAAAATTAAAACTTTTCGACAAGTGCAAAACCCTGGTGTATTGCATGGATCACAAAGAAATCCATCGTGAGGTTAAGCAGTGGTCCGCATCACATCCCGAAGTGGGTTTGTTTTGCTGGGGTCAAAATCAAAAGGCCAACCTGCAGGTGTTGAACCTTGAAA
>SLRE01000301.1 GCA_007131125.1 Bacteroidales bacterium
GATATTGAAGTTTCGCCCCAATGGATTCCACCGGTTATCCAGCTCATGGAAAAAGACCCTTCCATTGCTGCGTGTCAGCCAAAAATTCTGGATTTTGACCAAAGGGCAATATTTGAATATGCGGGCGCATCCGGGGGGTATCTCGACAAGTTTGGCTATCCCTTTTGCAGGGGGCGCCTGTTTAATATTATGGAAAGGGATAGTGGACAATACGATGGGGAGGCGGAGGTTTTCTGGGCAAGCGGGGCCTGTATGTTTATCAGGGCCGATGCCTTTCATTCCGCCGGCGGATTCGATGAAAGGTTTTTTGCCCACATGGAAGAAATTGACCTTTGCTGGAGGTTAAAGAATAAAGGATACCGCATAATGGCCTGTCCCGGGTCGGTGGTATATCATGTGGGAGGTGGCACCCTGCCCAAATCCAACCCCCGTAAAACCTTTCTTAATTTCCGCAACAGCCTCTGGCTGATCGCAAAAAACCTCCCTGCCCGCTATTTTTATATTTACATAATTTTCAGGCTGGCGCTTGACGAAATGGCGGCGGCCAGGTTTCTTTTCGGGGGGCAGTTTCGCGATTTCCTGGCAGTTTACAAAGCCCATCTGGCATTTGTCTGGAAATGGCGCAGCATGCGACGCGAAAGCAGAGATCTCCCGCCAAAGCTTCCCTGCAGGCTTTACAAACGCAGCATTGCCCTTGATTTTTTTCTTGGAGGGAAAAAATACTATAACCAGCTAAAGAAAAAACATTTTGTGCTGAATACCTGATCAGGGCAACAGCTCATTTGGGGGTAAGCAGTGAAGCAGGATTATCCCTCCAGCAGGCTTTCCACAGCCAGGTGGTAGCTTTTCAGCCCGAACCCCGAAATGATCCCTGCACAATATGGGCCGATCAGGGACTTATGCCTGAAATCTTCCCTTGAGAAGACATTGCTCACATGCACTTCCACCACGGGGGCATTGATTGCCAGAATGGTGTCGCCTATGGAAACCGAAGTATGGGTATATCCGCCGGCATTAAGGATGATGCCATCGTGTGTAAAGCCGGTTTCCTGTAGCTTGTTGATGATGTCTCCTTCTACATTAGACTGGAAGTAGTCGATCTGGATCTTTGGGTATTGCTTTCGCAGGGTTTTCAGGTAGTCTTCAAAAAATTCGCTTCCATAAACCGAGGGTTCCCGCGTACCAAGCAGATTGAGGTTTGGACCGTTGATGATGATCAGTTTCATGCATAAAAGATTTTATGCAAAATAAGCCAATTATTGACAGAAATACTAATAAAGATTCTGTGAAGTCCGCTAATTTTTTCCGGAAAATGATAGATGATCCCCGGGCTTTTTTGTATTTTTGTACCACTTATCAAAAATAGGGGTGCCCTAAATTACGGGCTGAGATCAAACCCATTGAACCTGATCCGGGTAATGCCGGCGAAGGGAGGGAAGATAAACAAAGAACGGCTTTTACCCTATTTGCCATTCAATGTTTAACTAATTAATTATCTTTTAAAATCATGAAAAAGTTGCATCTGCTGATGGCATGTTGCCTTTTATTGCCGCTTGCCGGCATGGGGCAATATACCATCGAAGGTCGGGTTTACGACCAGAAAGAAGAACGTACCTTACCCGGGGCCCATGTGGTAATAAAGGGGAGTTACCGGGGTGTTTTTTCCGACATGAACGGGCAGTATTCATTAAACAATCTCCGGGAAGGGGATTATGTGCTGGAAGTTTCTTTTATGGGCTACAGGACGAAAGAATATTCCCTGACTTTGGAAGGAGACAAGAAGCTTGATTTTTATTTGACCCGATCGGCCACCATTGCCGAGGAGGTTGTGGTAAGCGCCACCAGAGCCGGTGGAAGAACCCCGGCAACATTTACCGATCTTTCCAAGGCTGAACTGATGCCGCGCAACCTTGGGCAGGATCTTCCGATTTTATTAAAGCATACCCCTTCATTAACGGTAAGCTCCGATGCAGGGGCCGGGGTTGGCTATACCTGGATGAACATAAGGGGCAGCGACAATTCCCGTATCAACGTTACCATCAACGGCATACCCGTTAACGATTCCGAGTCACATGGTGTTTGGTGGGTAAACATGCCCGATATTATTTCTTCGGCCGACAATCTTCAGATTCAAAGGGGGGTTGGCCTGAGCACCCATGGTGCCGGGGCTTTTGGGGCAACCATTAATTTGCAGACGACTGCCTTGAACGACGAGCGGTACGCAGAGATCAATTCTTCTGCGGGCTCTTTCAATACCTTAAAAAATACCGTTAGCTTCGGCACCGGCCTGATCAATGAAAACTGGGCCTTCGACGGACGCTTGTCAAGGATTACTTCCGATGGATATATCGACAGGGCCAGTGCCGAGCTTGGGTCTTTCTATCTCTCCGGGGGATATTACGGGCAAAATACCATGGTAAAAGCCGTAGCCTTTTCGGGAGAGGAAACCACCTATCAGGCCTGGAACGGGGTGCCTTCCGATTCTCTGGCAACCAACCGCACATTTAATCCCTCAGGTATGTATCACGATCAGGACGGAAATTTACGTTTTTATGATGATGAAACCGATAATTACCAGCAGGACCATTATCAGCTGCATTTTTCTCATGAGTTCATGCCTGAATTCACTGCCACCGCGGCGCTGCACTATACCTACGGTAGAGGCTATTATGAGCAATACCGCGAAAACGAGCGATTCAGCAGCTATGGCTTGCCCAATGTGGTTATAGGAGAAGAAGAGATTGAGCGCACCGACCTGATCAGGAGAAGATGGCTCGATAACCACTTTTACGGATTTACTTATTCTCTGAACTATAACAGTTTTGACCGGACTTCTGTTACCCTTGGGGGAGGTTATCATTTGTATGACGGCGATCATTTCGGCGAGATCATCTGGGCAAGACATGCACAGAATACGGATATTCGCGAAAGGTATTACGACAATAACGCCTTTAAAAAAGATTTTAACAGCTTTCTGAAGGTCAATTATGAACTCAGCCCAGGTATTAATCTTTTTTTAGATAACCAGTATCGTTATATTTCCTATGAGTTTTTGGGTTTGGCCTGGGTTGACGATGAGGTGACCCCATTGCAGCAAAAAGTCAATTATCATTTCTTTAACCCAAAGGCAGGCATCTCCTATGAGATAAATCCCTCCAATACGGTATATGCCTATGCCGGTATCGGGAACCGAGAGCCGGTAAGGCGCGACTTTACCGAGTCTTCGCCTGACAGCCGCCCAACACCCGAAAGACTGCACAATGTTGAACTGGGATATCACTTTAAGGGACAAAGGGCCCGCTTCAGCAGCAACCTTTACCTGATGGATTACAAAGACCAGCTTATTTTAACAGGTGAGATCAACGATGTGGGCGGTTTTTCCAGGACCAACATTGAAAACAGCTACCGGGCCGGCATTGAGCTGGAAGGAGGTTATATGTTCAACCGATGGTTTGAGTTTTCCGGAAATGTTACCTTCAGTCGCAACAAAATTGACGAATTTGAAGAGCATTCGGATGTATACGATGAAAACTGGAACTGGGTCGGAACAGATGTAAGGGTTTATCAGGATACCGACATAGCCTTTTCTCCGTCGGTGGTGGCTGCCGGGATGCTGACCTTTAAACCGGTCGGGGGCCTTTCGCTGAACTTCAACAGCAAATATGTCGGCGATCAGTACATCGACAATACCATGAGCAGCGATCGTATGCTGGATGCCTATCTGGTTAATGATTTCAGGGCAAATTACGTGATAAGGCCCGGAATTTTCAATGAGCTGGAGTTCGTTTTCCAGGTCAACAATGTATTTGATGTAGCCTATGAAACCAATGCATGGGTTTATAAAGGGGTGGTTGGCGATCACGGCCTTATGACCATCCAGGACGGATTCTTTCCACAGGCCGGAAGACATTATTTGCTGGGATTGAATATGCGGTTTTAAACCGTTTTAATTGGGAAAAAAAAGCGGTCTTCGGATCGCTTTTTTTATTTCAGCAGGTTGTCTTCATCTGAAGGTTCTTCCTGACCGGGTTCTGCTTTGCGGTGGATGGCATAATTTCTCCATTTTTCAAGTACCTGTTGCATGTCGTCGGGCAGTTCAGACTCAAAGTGCATGGGTTTTCCGGTGATGGGGTGTTCAAAGCCCAGGGTTTTGGCGTGCAGGGCATGCCGGGGCAGTATCCTGAAGCAATTGTTTACAAACTGCTTGTATTTGGTAAAGGTTGTTCCTTTGAGAATTTTGTCTCCCCCATAGGTTTCATCATTAAAGAGGGGCCTGCCGGTGTGTTTAAAATGGGCGCGGATCTGATGGGTGCGGCCGGTTTCCAGCTTGCATTCTAGCAGGGTAACATACCCAAACCTCTCCAGAACCCGGTAATGGGTCACGGCAGGTTTACCGTATTCCCCATCCGGAAAAACGTCCATGATCTTCCGGTTCTTCAGACTTCGGCCAATGTGCCCGGTAATGGTGCCATTTTCCTCTTCAATATTTCCCCATACCAGGGCATGGTAAATCCGGTCAATTTTCCGGTCAAAAAACATTTTGGCCATCCGGGTCTGGGCCAGTTCGGTTTTGGCAATCAGCATAATGCCGGATGTATTTTTATCCAGGCGGTGAACCAGTCCCGGTTTTATATCCTCCTCGTTTTGAAAGGGGAGGTTTTCAAAATGGAAAACCAGTGCATTGACAAGGGTGCCGCTGTAGTTGCCGTAGCCTGGATGTACCACCATTCCCGGTTCTTTGTTGATGATGATCAGGTGGTCGTCTTCAAAAATAATATTCAGGGGGATGTTTTCCGGGATCAGCTCGACCTCCCTTGGAGGGTAGGCCATTACAATGCTGATGTCGTCATCAGGCTTCACTTTGTAATTGGATTTAACGGGCTGTCCGTTCACCAGGATGTTTCCGGCTTTTGCGGCATTCTGGATTTTGTTGCGGCTGATGTTTTCTATCCTGGCCTGCAGGTATTTGTCAATCCGCATCAACCCCTGACCCTTATCCACCACAAAGTGATGGTGTTCGTATAATTCCTGCTCTTCGTTCTCTTCCTGGTTTTCTTCCGGATGATTGGGTTCCCTGATCATTTTAAGGTTTTATCTGGAAATTAAAAAGCGTAAAGTGCGAAAGCGGTTTTCCCCGGAATTTACAATCCTGATAAGGTACATTCCATTGCTGAGGTGTCCCAGGTCAAGGGAAGGTTCAAACCTTCCGGAGTGAACCAGCTTGCCGTGGACATCGAAAACTTCCACCTGATAAGCCCGGGGATCGGCAATTTCGTCCTCAAGGCGGATATTTAAAAACCCGGAAGTAAGGGGATTCGGATAAATGGAGAACTCAAGATTCTGTTCAGGGCTGGTAATGCCGGTGATTTCGCTCCTATGCAAAATTGGGCGGATCATCAGGGCACCCGGTTCTGTTGAAGGGAACCAGTTGATCATGTTGTTATAAAAAAGTTGATCGCTGGCATCGTTAGTCAGGTCAAACCCAACATGAAGAAACACGTTGTGGTTTTGTTCCCATCCCACATAAAAGGTATCGCTCACCATCACTTTTTCATCCAGGAAGTAGGTGGTAAACCGGTTGAGTTCATCCTCAAACTCGGGCATCAAAACCTGCGACTGATAGAGTTTAACTTCCGGATCGAGGCTTTCCCATACGGTAAGCAGGAAGGGTTGTACATTGGCACCATCCAGGGTTTGGTTGAAGAAAATCTGCACAGCATTAAGGGTATCCTGGTGTTCCAGGTTAAAGCGGTATGCCACCTTTCCGGGACTTCCGGCAATGCCATAAGATGCTTCGGGTACCCCATCGTCATAGGCAAAATAATCTCTGAAAACCTGGTCGAAGGCAATGGTATCGTTTCGGGGGAAGGGATCGCCCTGATCGCCTTCGCGTATCACGTGCTGAATCCGGAACTGCCGCTCAGGGGCAGGAGCAGTGGGCAAAGGATTGGCAATTACAATGGGGTTGGCATGGGGCTGGTAATCCTGGTATCCGGCATCGAAAAAAGGTGCAATATTCCAGGGTCCGCCGGAATAAGTGCGGATATTGTTTCCGTTTTCATCCTGAATAAAATACCAGTAGGTATAGTCATACACTACCGCACCCAGGTTGGTGATGCTGGTATTGAATCTTTCCCTGAGGTATGCCTGGGGGCTGGCAATATAATGCGACCAGGGCATGGCCCGGTATTTTCTTAAAATGGACTGGGCCGGCCTTGCAAAAGCAATATCATAGTATGTTGAGTCAAGGGCGCTGCGTCCATGGTCGAGGGTAACATAGTCCACGTTCCAGATGTTGGTATTGCCGGCATAGTTGGTTGGGGTTTTGTCGATGGGAAAGCTGGAGTAGTTTTTAAACCGGAACTGGAAATCTTCCCTGAAAAAAACCTCATTTGTAATGGGAATTACCGCCCTTTTAAAGTATGGGAAGGTGTCGTTGGAAAAAGTACTGAGTTTTTCACCGCTGGCCCGCCACACCGAGTTCCAGATGTCTTCCACCCATATCGAATCACCCTCATCATCCACTTCATAATACCCGGGGGTATGCAGGAATTCCACCACCAGGGAGTCTCTGTTCCTGGGTTCGCTTGACCTGCCCTGGGGCTGGTAATAAAAGGTTAAAAGAACGGAATCTTCCGGGCTGAGCGCCTGATTGGCCGGGGAAAAAACAGAATCCAGCCTGATGGGATTTGAGGTAAGGTGGTCGGCGACAAACTGGAAGATATTTTCCGATGCATGCTCATAAATCTCTCCGTATTGATTCAGCTTGTCGAAAGTTGCCACCCCAATGGTTTTGGGATGTACGGCAAAAGTCTGGTTTATGAACACATAATTGTCTGCCCATAAGTTGTTGTCGGGGTAGGGGCCGGGATTGGAAAAGTCGTCATGAAAAGGCAAAGTAAGGGCCGGGTCCGATTTTTCGGTGCCCTTGGCTTTTATTAAGGTTTCCTTGTTTTTCTGCGGATTGTAATTCAGTGGGCGCACCACTTCCTGGGCATTGGAAATAGCAATCCAGGAGCATAACAACAGGAGTAGAAAAAATTTTTTTGTCATTCGTTTGCGGTTCAATGAATTCAGGCAATCCTTCTGGCAATCAGCTGAAAGCCTGCGGTTTTATTCATTCAGGTCAAAATCGTCAACAGAGCGGTACCAGATATTAATTTTGGTGTCCAGGGGTGTTCTGGCATCTTCCTCAAATTCAGGCTCCTGCTTGTAAACCCTTGCGTTTTGTTCTGAAACACCTCCTTCAAAAACTTCCTCTCCGATTTCCAGTGAAAGTTCTTCCAGGGTTTCTTTTACTTCTTCCATTGTTTTGCCATAAAGCATGGGAACAGGCACGGTAAGCAATTCTTTTTTGTATTCTTCGAAATCAAACTCCTGCGAAGAACGATAGTGAAGGTCTACAGTGCTTCCCGCCTGCAAAAAATGGGTTTTGGTCAGAGGATCCGGGATTTGCTGGTACACTTTCAGGTAATCATCTTCTTCGTCAATATAAACCTCATTGCCCACATTCAGGGAAGAAGCGTTGAGCATTTGAATGGCTTCCCTCCTGGACATGCCGATGACCATGGGAACCTCCACAACATTTTCTCCTAAACCTTCTCCGAGTACCAGGTCTATTTCGGTCCCTTTTTCTACGGTGGTGCCGGGTTCTATTACTCCCTGTGCGAATTTTTGCTCCAAAACGGCGTTTCGGGCAATATCAGGGCGATACTCCAGCTTTCCAATGCTAAGGCCGTGGGCTTCAAGCATCGACATGGCCTGTCTTAAAGAAAGGTCTCTCAGGTCGGGCATTTCCACCATTTCAGGCAATATGGCTACGGTTGTCAGGTAAATGGTCCGGTTTCTTTTTACCTGTGCCCCGGGGGCAGGGTCCTGTCCGGCAACACTGCCTTTTTCCCTCGAATCGTCAAATATGGAATCGTTTACAACATATCGAAGATTCATCCGGTCGAGCAAGGGGTTAAGATCCTCCTCGTGCATCCCTTCCAGATCGGGCACACTGATGGTGCGGTTGTGTAATGTATAAACATCCAGCAATTTAAGTACAAGCCACATCATTACTATGGCGGCTGCACCGGCCAATAGCAAATGACGCAAAAACAATTTACTGGTAATAAACTCCCTGAACTTCATCTGTTTACAGTTGGATTAATTCGGTCAGATGCCTGTCCCGCCCATGCGGGAAAGCATCAAAATTATCTTTTCTTTTTCGGATAATGTATTGCGCTTCAAACAATTATCTTCGTGTTTGTATTATCAGTCATGGATGTGTTCACTTCCTGATTTTTTATTGGAGGTCAAAATTAATAATTAATCGCGGTTTATGGCTTTATTAACTATGACAATCGCATTTAACCCTGCCTCTTACCACACTAAACGTATTATTCCCGGTTTTATGCTTTAAGGGATTATTTTTTTGCGCACTGTTTTCCCGCCTGTCATTTTTTCTTAAGTTTGCTTTTGATTATAAATCCTTTATTCCACAGTTTTTATGGAAAAAAAGAACATCGCTTTGGTGGCAGGTGGCGATTCGGGAGAATACGTCATTTCCATGGAAAGTGCAAAAATGATCAAAAAAAACATTGACCCTAACCTGTACAATGTTTATACCATACTTATTAATAAGCAAAAATGGGTACATCTTGATGAGCAGGAAAATGAAATCCTGGTCGACAAAAATGACTTTTCCATTACCATAGACGGATCCCGGGTTTTGTTTGACTGCGTGTTTATAACCATTCATGGCACCCCGGGAGAGGATGGCAAGCTACAGGGGTATTTTGATCTTCTGGACATCCCTTATACCACTGCCGGACTATTGGCATCCGCACTTACTTTTAACAAGCATTTTTGCAACATGGTGGCTGCACAGTTGGGGATGCCGGTGGCAAGATCCTTAAAACTTACCCGGAATTCGGTTTTTGATGAAGGCTCAATTTTAAAAAGCGTCACCCTCCCGCTTTTTGTGAAGCCCAACAAAGGAGGCTCAAGCCTTGGCACCACTTTCGTAAAAACACAGGATGCCCTTTTGCCTTCTGTAAAACAGGCCTTTGAGCATGATAACGAAGTGCTTCTGGAAGAATACCTCGACGGGGTGGAACTAACCTGCGGAGCGCTGAAGCATAAGGGCAAAATAAAAGTTTTGCCGGTAACGGAGATCATCAGCAAAACCGAAGCCCGTTTTTTCGACTTTAAGGCCAAATATACCAAAGGAGCGGCCGATGAGATCAC
>SLRE01000269.1 GCA_007131125.1 Bacteroidales bacterium
ATGCCTGAAACGGGAAAAGGCAAAGCCAATCCTCCCTTGTTTTTCACCGTAAAAAGCAGATCGTCATTTCCGGGGGCAGGTTCGACATCCATGGCCTTGTAGTTGATCTTCCGGTTGGTTTGTATCAAATCCTTAAAGAACCAATCCAGTTCTTCACCCGAAACTTCTTCAAAAACCTCCTGCAAGTCTTCGGGATAGGGATGTTTAAAGGACCATCTTTTGGAATATTCTGCCATGACCTGGTCAAAAACCTGCCTGCCCTGGTAATTTTCCAGATAATGCAAAGCAAGTGCGGCTTTAAAATAAGTCATCCCAAAATAGTTAACCGTGGTATATTCTCCGGCAGGAAGCCCTATGGGCTGGTCCAGGTTTTTTCTGGCTTTGAAAAGATACCAAAGCTCATAATAAGTGCGGTGGGGTACTTCAGATAGCTGGAAAAAATCGGCAACCCCTGTGGATGCAAACCTGCCCATGAGTTTATGGTCGGGATACTTGATAGACAGGTAGCGTTTCTCATAATATTGAACAAACCCTTCATCCATCCAGGGGAAAAGCCGTTCGTTGGACGCCAGTTTTCCATAAAACCAGTTGTGCCCGGTTTCATGCACCAAAACGCGCTCCAGGTCAAAAGCTGTGGGAGTATAGCCGATTATGGTCACCGCAGGATACTCCATTGATGGGGAAAAGGGCGCCCCCTGCACCGTTGATTTGGTTTCCCATGGATAATCACCCAGGTAAAAAGAGAAGAAATAAAGGGCATCATTTAAATAGGTATTGGCCCTTGTCCATAGGGAGGCGTTTTTATGGAAAAAGGCCCAGGTTTCAACCAAAGACTGGCTGTGGGGCAAAACCAGGCTTCTTTTGCGAACATAAAACCTTTTATCGGCAAACCAGGCAAAATCATGCACATTCTCCTGCCGTAAATGAATGGTTTTTTTGCTGGATGCAGATTCAGGAAAAGCAATCCGGTCGGGCAGGTCTTCCGGTTTTTTATCTTCATATTTTGCGGCCAGGGAATCCAGCCATTGGCGTTCAGAAGGGGTGATCACCTCGCCTGTGGAAGCCACCACATAATTTTCGGGAAGGGTTAAAAACACATCCACGGATCCAAATTCCGAATAAAATTCACCAATATGCAGGTATGGCATAGGATGCCACCCCTTACGGTCGTAAACTGCCGGTTTGGGGTACCACTGTGTGGCATAATACGCCTGCCCGATATGACCGAAACGGGAAAAACGCCCATGGGGGAACCCAACCCGGAAGGGAGTGTTAATATCAATTGTATCGCCGGGATAAAGTGGGTTTACCAGGTACAATATGGCAATATCGGGATGCTCTTCATGAAACCCCCAGACCACGGACTGCCGGTTTATACGGAAATCGAGGCTATCAATAAAACCTCTTTCCTCATCGGAGGCGAAGTAAAAATCCCGGTCACCGTTTTCCACTTTTTGCCTGGCAAAAGCCGTATGGTTTCCTGAATAGGCATTGGGCCAGAGGTGAAAATACATTTCGGAGAGGGTGTCCGGACTGTTGTTTATGTATTCGGTATGGATGGTTGCATGAAGCAGGTGGTTTTCGTCGTCAAGGGAAACATGAATCCAGTGATTGACTTCCTGCTGAAAATAATCTGCAGCTGCCGGGGAAGCAGAAAAAACAAGAAAAAGGAAAACTGCAATTAAAGGGGAAGCTCTTAATACCATAATGGGCAAAGGTCTGTGCAGCAAAAATAACACAAACTCCTTTACCCTAGCATATCATTTAAAATTTCTTCCAGTTCGGAAATACTGAGTCCTTTGTCAATGATCCTGCCTTCCTGGTCAATCAGCACTGAATAAGGGATTCCCTGAACGTTGTAGAGGTTGATAACAGGGGAGTTCCAGAATCTCAGGTCACTTACCTGAGTCCAGTTGATGCCGTCTTCCTTGATGCCCTGCACCCACTGTTCACGGGTTCTGTCGAGGGAAACCGCATAAATCTCAAAGCCATGGAGGCTAAATTTTTCATAAAGTTTTTTAAGCTTTGGGTTGGCTTCCCTGCAAGGGGGGCACCATGCCGCCCAGAAATCGATCAGCACCACATTGCCACGGAAAGAAGAAAGGGCCACAGGCTCCCCGTCCGGGTCGGGTAAAACGATTTCGGGTGCTTCATTTCCGGGGGCCAGGTTTTCCTCGGCCATCTGCCTTTGCAACTGATTGCGCTTGTATTGGCTAACCCTTCGGTTCAAATCCCTGACATGCCGGTTTTGGGGATATACCTCCGAGAGGTTTTTGCTCAGCATCTCGAAATACTCAAAGTGCTCGCTTTCCCTCAAAAGCAGCTTATTGCCAAAATACTGGTAAAGGGCAATAACAGAAGCCAGGGAGCGGGGATTATTGGAAATAAAATCCTTCACAAACTGTTGCTGATGCTCAAAAATACGGGTATACACCAGGTCAAGTTCCTGCCGTCTTTCCAGGAAATCGTCTTCATACTTTATTTCGCGAAAAACTTTTGCCAGGGAATCCACCCTGCTGTGACTAGCCCTTAGCTCCTGATTGAGTTTTGCAAGCAAAACCGATCCTTCCGAACCTTCCACCTCATAAGAAAGGGGAAGATCTTCCGCATTGCCCCGTATGTGAATGGTCTCTCCGGGTTCTATCAAAAGGGTAATGGTATTTTCACGACTGACTCTCAGGATATAAAAACCGGCCTCATCCAGGCTTTTTCTGAAGGAAAAACCTCCCTGCCCGTCGGTGCGGGTGCTGTCCAGGGGGATAAGGTCGCGGGTGGTGAGCTCATCCAGCTCAACGGATATATTTTCGGCATTATCCAGGGTTCCGTAAATAACAAATTCCTTTCTGTCTGCTTCCTTTTGGGATTGACAGCCCAGGGCTATGATCAGAAAAAGAATGGGAATCAGGATTTTTTGCATGGTCTGTTATGGCTATTATTTTAAGGATTCAAAGATAAAATTTTTGGATGGGACCTGCTATCTTTTAAGATTTTTTAACCTACGGGACAGGGACTTATAGATACTTGTAAGTTTGTCAATTTGAAGATAAAATTATCGTTTTTTGCTCAGTGAATTATCCAGAAAAAGGTATCCTAATATCACCAGGATAAAAGTAAACAACGAACTCAGTGTAATTCTTGAAAGGGTTTGCCAGAATTCGGAAAAACTGAATATTTCCAGGAAAAACAAAAAAGTGTGGTGCAGGAAGATGAGCAGGAGAGAATAAATCATAATCCAGCCCAGGCTCATGTTGGAAATGGAGGGAATGGTTCCTTTCTCAAAATCGGCTTTTACCGAAATCATCCTGATGACCCCGGGACGGCAAAATGCCATAAACAGGGTGGCAGCGGTATGCATGCCCAGGGTATCCATAAACATGTCTATTGCCAACCCCCCGAAAAAGGCAGACAAAAGCAATGCCCAGCCTTTGATGTCAACGGGTAGCAATAAAACAAAAAGTACATAAACATAAGGATTGATATACCCGCCAAGACGCACATTATTCAGTATCAGTACCTGCACCAGCAGCAGCACTGCAAAATATCCCAGATGTCTTATATAGCCCGGCGTCATATTGGTTGAATAAAATTACTGAGTGGTAAAAGCATTTTCTTCCAGCTCATCCAGTTCCTCTCTCATGAGGTTTTTCACCACATGCACAAAGGACAGTTTATTGAAATCTTCGGCCAGTTCAATGGTGGCCGTATAAAAATTATCTCCCCTGCGTATCTCGTAATCACTGATGGTTCCAATCATTATCTCTCCGGGGAAAATCCTCGAAAAACCGCTGGTCACCACCGTATCTCCTATTTCAAGTTCCACATGTGGAGGAATATACTGCAAAGTGGTTTCCCTGTAATTTTCACCTTCCCAGATCAGGGTGCCCATATGGTTGTTTTTTTTAAGCCTCACACTAATATGCGTATCGCTATGCAAGAGGGAAATGACCGAACTGAAGTTTTCGGAAACATTTTTCACAATGCCGATTATTCCGTTAAAGGTTATCACCCCCATGTCGGGTTCTATACCGTGGCGCCTGCCCTTGTTGAGGGTAAGGAAATTGTTGCGGCGATTTACGGAGTTGTTGATGATTTTGGCATTTACATAAGAAAACTTCCTTTGGTAAAGGGTGTCCTGAAACTCAAAAACCTGGCGGTCGGTTTTTAGAAAAGAGGCATTGGTTTGCTGCAAAAGCCCGGTATTTTCTTCTGCCAGTTGTTCATTAACGCTTCTCAAGGAAAAGTATGACCTTAAATCTGCGCTGGCGTTGTATGCGGCCCCAGCGAGGGTATTGGCCGAATGCACAAAAAAAGAACGCTGGTAATGCTGGTCCCTTATAAGCAATAAAATGGCCAGTGTTTGCAGAAGCAAAAACATAAAGAAAAAATAATACCTGATTATGAAGTTGAATAAATTACGCATAATCAATAGGCTGAAATCCTGCAGTAATTATCTGAACTGATAACGGACCCGTTGAAAAAATTATTTGATCAGGAACGGGAATTTATCAAAGTTCTTCAGGGCAATGCCTGTACCCCTGGCCACTGCCCTTAGGGGGTCTTCGGCCATATGCACCGGCAGTTTGGTTTTCATGGCGATGCGTTTGTCAAATCCCCTGAGCAAACAGCCACCTCCGGCCACATAAATCCCGGTACGGTAAATGTCGGCCGCCAGTTCGGGGGGCGTCATTTCAAGGGCATGAAGCACGGCAGCCTCTATCTTGGTGATGGATTTATCAAGGGCATGGGCCACTTCCTGGTAACCAATAGTGATCTCTTTAGGGATCCCCGTCATCATGTCGCGACCATGCACTGCCAGGTCTGTTGGGGGATTTTCAATTTCGGTAAGGGCAGAACCCACTTCTATTTTAATTTTTTCTGCGGTACGCTCTCCGATCAGGATGTTGTGCTGCTTGCGCATAAATTCCATGATATCGGTATTAAAATCGTCGCCGGCAATTCGGATGGATTTGTTACACACAATACCACCAAGGGCAATCACCGCAATTTCACTGGTTCCACCTCCTACGTCTACTACTATATTTCCGGTGGGTTCCAGCACGTCAATGCCGATGCCAATGGCAGCGGCCATGGGTTCATGGATCAGCCTCACCTCTTTGGCGCCGGCCTGCTCGCAGCTGTCGCGCACGGCTCTCTCCTCAACCTCGGTAATCCCTGAAGGGATACAGATCACCATCTTAAGGGATGGAGGGAATAAAGGCTTTTTATTGTCAATCATTTTTATCATTGCCCTGATCATGGCTTCGGCAGCCTGAAAATCGGCAATGACCCCGTCGCGCAAAGGGCGCAGGGTTTTGATGTTCTCATGGGTTTTGCCATGCATCATCATGGCTTTTTTTCCCACGGCAATAATTTTTCCGCTAACCCTGTCGATGGCAACAATCGAGGGTTCTTCCACCACCACTTTGTCGTTATGAATGATAATGGTATTGGCTGTGCCAAGGTCTATGGCAATTTCTTTGGTTAGAAAAGAGAATAATCCCATCTGTTGAATAAATTTATATAAATGAACGTTAGCGCTAATGTTTAAAATGTCTGATACCGGTAAAGACCATAACCAAACCGTTTTTATCGCAATAAGCAATAGAGTCCTGGTCTTTAACCGAACCACCGGGTTGAATCACGGCCTTGATTCCTTCCTTATGTGCAATCTCCACGCAATCGGCAAATGGAAAGAATGCATCAGAAGCCATAACGGCACCTTCCAGTGAATGCTTAAATGATTTGGCTTTCAATACCGCCTGTTTCAGGGCATCAACCCTTGAGGTCTGCCCCATTCCGGTACCGATCACCTGTTTGTTTTTTATCAATGCAATGGCATTGGACTTTAAATGTTTTACCACCGTATTGGCAAAAGCCAGATCATGCACCTGTTTTTCGTCAGGGTGATTTTTGGTAACCACTTTCCATTGGCCGGCTTTGACGACCTTTTCATCCGGAGTTTGCCACAGCACCCCGTTGAGGGCAGACCTGAAGCGGCTTTCGGATTTTTCAAAAGGTTTGGATTTCAGCAGGATACGCTTTTTCTTTTGCGAAAGGATATCCAGGGCCTGTTCATCAAAACCGGGCGCAATGAGCACTTCAAAGAACAATTCATTGATAGCATACGAAATTTTCCGGGTAATGTTGCGGTTGCTGATCAAAATCCCTCCAAAAGCCGAAACCGGGTCGCCCGAAAGGGCAGCCTTCCAGGCAGCTTCAAGGGAGCTTTTGCTTGCCACCCCGCAAGGGTTGGTATGTTTGAAAATGGCAAAGGAAGGTCCTTCCAGGTCGGCCATCAGATTTATGGCCGCATCAATATCCAGCAGGTTGTTATAGGAAAGCTCTTTACCTCCCAGCTGCTCAAACATATCCTCCAGGTTCCCGTAAAAGTTGGCTTCCTGATGGGGGTTTTCTCCGTACCGCAATGGGCGGGATTCGGGAATGCTGCATTTGAACCCATTGTCCTCTTCTTCTTTGTTCAGATAATGGAAAATGGCCGAATCGTAATGTGATGAAACATCAAATGCCGCTGCAGCAAACCGCCTCCGGTCTTCCAGGGCCGTTTGAGAGCCTTTGAGGCTAATCAATGCCAGGGCTTCTTCAAAATGGGCTACAGATGGCACCACCAGCACATCCTCGTAATTTTTTGCTGCAGCCCTGATAAGGGAAATCCCCCCTATGTCAATTTTTTCTATGATATCTTCATGGCTGGCGTGGGATGCAAGGGTTTCCTCAAAAGGATAAAGGTCCACCACCACCATATCTACCGGGGCAATGGAAAACTCCTCCATCTCCTCCTGGTGTTTTTTTACGCCCCTTCTTGCCAGTATGCCACCAAAAATGGCAGGGTGCAGGGTTTTTACCCTTCCCCCGAATACCGAAGGATAGCCGGTGTATTCCTCCACGGGAGTAACCGGAATGCCAAGCCCTTTGATAAAGTTTAAGGTACCTCCGGTAGAAATCAGTTTTATGTTTTGCCGGTGAAGGGTTTCTATGAGTTTTTGAGCAGGTGCTTTATGATAAACAGAGATCAGTGCACTTTTAATGGTCTTTTCACTATTCTTTTTTTTCGCCATAGATTAAAAAATCAACCAATTATCGGATTATGTAAATGTGTAAATAAGGAACTAAAACACTATAAATCAATAGTGAAAATGGCGTTTTTAATAATAAAAAACTGACTAACTTTGCCCCCTTAAATTTTGCACGAAGTTAATTTAAATTTTTGAGCCATGTCTTTAGTAACCAAAGAAAAAGTTTTCTCCCGCAAGTGGCTGATTTCATATAGCCTCATAATTCTTGGCGCATTTATCCTTGCAGCCGGGTTTGTTTTGTTTATCACACCTTACAAGATCGTTCCCGGAGGGGTGTATGGTATTGGTATCATATTGTATCATTTAATAGGTATTCCTGTAGGTTTGACCGGGCTTGTCATCAACATTCCCCTGTTTTTTATCGGGATACGGGTTCTGGGTCCGAGGTTTGGGGTAAAGACCGTGGTGGGCTTTGTTTTGGTATCCTTTTTCATCGATGGTTTTACTTACCTTTGGGGCGATGCCCCCCTTGTGGAAGATGATGCGCTGCTTTCGAGCATTTTCGGAGGAGTTTTGCTGGGCCTGGGGCTGGGGTTAATTTTTAAGTCCAGGGCCACTTCAGGAGGCACCAGCATTGTGGCCATGATCATGTCCAGGTACACCCGAATGCCTTTGGGACAAAGCCTGATGCTGGCCGATGCGGCAATTGTGCTCTTTGGATTGCTTTCTTTCGGAGACTGGACCGTACCTCTTTATTCCCTCATCGTAATCTTTATTACCGGGAAGGTTATTGATTTGGTATTGGAGGGAGTGTCCTACGAAAAAACCCTTTTCATTATTTCAGACAAGTACGAGGAAATCGCAGAGAAGATATTGGTTGATCTTGACCGGGGCGGTACATACATTGAAGGCAAAGGCATGTATAAGCAGGATGAAAAAAAGATCATTTTTGTAAATGTGACCCGGAGAGAGATGGCTGTTTTGCATGACTTTATCAGCCAGGTGGATCCCAGAGCCTTTGTTACCGTAATTGAGGCATCTGAAATCCTTGGAAAAGGATTCAAATCACTGGAAGAAAAAGTGAATGATTAAAAACCTTTTCCCGTGAGGGGTTATTTTTAAGACTTACCGGTAGAAGTCTTTTGCCAAAGTTTGCGGCCGAGGACCAAAATATAAATCATATTCAGCAGCAACACCGCCACCACGGCCAGGTGTATGTGGTCGAAGGTAAATCCCCTTTCCAGGAAAAAGCTATAGACCACCGGCCCCAATGCGGTGCTGACCACCATTACAAATGTAAAAATACTTCTTACGGCCCCAAGGCTGCGGGTACCGTACACTTCGGCATATAAGGCCGACACCACAGGGCCGTTCATTCCCCCGGTAATCCCTACCAGGAGCCAATAAAGCGGTGCAATGGCCGGATGGTTGGACAAACTGAGAACCAATACCCCGGCCCCCAGTGGTAGCAGGGTAAAAGGAAAAAGCCGGCGGGCAGAAAGCTTGTCTATCAGCGGCCCGGCAAGAATGGCGCAGGAAAAGGAAGCCAGGGCATAGGCCGTGATGCTGCCAGCCATCCATTCCATGGCCCATCCTTTATATTCCGCTATGAAGGTTTGGAAAAAGAAAAGGGCGGTTTGCAAAAAGCCTACAAGAAATACCGTGGGGGCAAACAGATAAAACCATGGGTTGGCAATGATCTTCGACTGCCTCCATGCCGGCTGCTCTTCTTCTTTTAATTTTTTTTCGGGTTTGGCTTCGTACTCTTCAACGACCGTGGAAGCGGAAAATCCTTTCATCAAATAAATGGATAGGGGAAGCAGCACAAGAAGGATAAAAACTGCGCTCAGTCCAAAGGTTTGCCTCCAGCCAACAGCCAAAATAAGAGAGATCACCAGCACGGGAAAAAGGGCTTCTCCAAGGGGAAATCCAAGGTAGGCAACACTCAGAGCTTTTCCCCTGGCCTTCCGGAAATACCTGGCCATGGTCGTCATCGCGGTATGCCCAAGCAGGCCCTGCCCGAAAAACCGCAGCAAATAAATGGCAATAAAGAGCATGAAA
>SLRE01000080.1 GCA_007131125.1 Bacteroidales bacterium
AATCGAAGCCTGATCATTCTGGATGAAATTGGCCGTGGAACCAGCACATACGACGGCATCAGCATTGCCTGGGCCATTGCCGAATTTCTGCATGAGCATCCGCTTTTCCGGGCCAAAACCCTATTTGCTACCCATTATCACGAACTCAATGAAATGGCGGCTTCTTTCCAGAGAATCAAGAATTTTAATGTTTCGGTAAAGGAGGTGAAAAACAAGGTGATCTTTCTTCGAAAACTGGTTACAGGGGGTAGCGAGCATTCTTTCGGGATACATGTTGCCCGTATGGCCGGTATGCCAAACCCGGTTATTGACCGGGCAAACAGCATCCTTACCCAGCTGGAAAAAAGCCACAGCCACGATGAACTTACCGGAAAGGGCAAAGGCCAAACTGCAAAAAAGAAAAAAGATGATTACCAGCTAAGTTTTTTTCAGCTGGAAGACCCCTTGCTCGAACAAATAAAAGATGACATCCTTAATACGGATATCAACACCCTTACCCCGGTGGAGGCGCTGATGAAACTCAATGAGATCAAACGCCTGCTCGGGAAATGACACTCAGAGGAGCATGGTTTTTTTATGCAAAAAAAACAGCCCCATCAGGAAGCTGTTTTTTCTTTTCAAAAAATTAACCTTTATTACTGTCGATAACCCATTCGATTCAGGACATCATCGCTGAGGTCGTATCTAAGGTCGGTGTAGAGCATGGTAATACCCCCTGACTTGTCAAAGATAACGGCATAGTTTCCTCTGGTGGCAATATCCTCAACTGCTTCGTAAATTTGGTCCTGAATAGGTTTGATCAGTTCCTGCCGCTTACGGAACAATTCACCATCACGTCCGAAACGCTTCATCTGCAATTCTTTGGCTAGCCTTTCTTTTTCTATGATGGCTTCTTCCCGCTGCCGCTTAATTTCATCAGGAAGCAGGGGTGCCTCAGCCTGATATTCACGGTAAAGGCGGTCAATTTCTGCAAATTTTTCTTCAATTTCATTTTGCCACCTAACGGAAATTTCTTCTATCTCCATTTGGGCTGCCTGGTATTCAGGAATATTTTCCATAATATATTCTGAATCAATATAAGCAAATCGTTGCCCAAACGTGGCAAAAGTGGCCAGTAAAAATACGGCGGTAAACAGAGCAATTTTTTTCATTTTAATGTCCTCCGGAAATTGGTTGTTACATCATTTTTTTAATCGATGGACTGTCCGATGGAGAAGTGGAACCTTCCACCGCTGTCGCCCGGTCGTCCTGGGATGTCATCAAATCCATAACCCCAGTCAATGCCAAGAAGTCCGAACATGGGAAGGAAAACCCTCAGGCCAAACCCTGCCGACCGATGAATGTCGAAAGGATTGTAATGGCTGAAATCACTCCAGGCATTTCCTCCTTCCACAAAACCCAGGGCATAAATGGTGGCCATGGGGTTCAGGGAAATGGGGTAACGCATTTCCATGGTGAACTTATTATACATATTGGCCCCTATAAACTGCCCTGCGGCATCTGTGGGGGTTAATGAATAATTGGCATAACCTCTGAGAGCGATGATTTCCCTACCGTCGATTTCCCATCCTGAAAGGCCGTCACCTCCAAGGTAAAACCTCTCAAATGGCGGGAATCCGATATCGGAATTGTAATATCCAAGGAAACCGAACCTTGTCCGGGTACTTAGTACCAAATTTCCTGCCAAATTGGTGTACCAGTCGGCGTTAAACTTCCATTTGTGGTATTCCAGCCAACGGTATCTTTCCCTGTCGGTTGCGGTGGAAAAATCCTTGTCAGAAAACATCGAGTAGGGCGGAGTCAGCTGCAGTGACAAAGATACTTTGGATCCTGAACGGGGATATAAAGGTGCATCAATGGAGTTTCTTCCAAAAACTGCCTGGTAGCTCAGGTTGTTGGACTGACCATTGTCAAAAATGAACGGGATGGGGCTGTTCTGTATGTCGTAATGCTGGTAATTGATAAATTGTTGCAGGAAGAAGTAATCATCAGGTATGCTCAGCCTTCGGGCCAAACCAACCGAAGTACCTATTATGGAATAATAACCGTAATCGGGATGGCTGCGTGCCAGATTGCGCCTGTGGGTGGTCTGGTAAAAGGACAAACTCAGGGTATTGGGTCTTTTGCCACCAAGCCATGGCTCCATAAAAGAAAGACTGTAAGATACATAGCCCCGTCCGTAAGTTTGTGCACGAAGTGAAAGCTTCTGACCGTCGCCGGTAGGCAGCGGGCGCCAGGCCTCACGATTAAAAAAGTTGCGGGTAGAAAAGTTATTGAACGATAGTCCAACGGTACCAATGATGCGTCCGGCCCCCCAACCGCCCGAAAGCTCAATCTGGTCGGAAGAAGTTTCCTTAACCCGGTATTCAATGTCCACGGTTCCATCGGCAGGATTGGGCCTGGGAACGATATCAAGCTGTTCCTGGTCAAAGTAGCCAAGCTGGAGTATCTCCCGCTGGCTTCGTATGATATCACTTCTGCTGAAAAGCTGACCGGGACGGGTGCGTATTTCCCGCATGATCACATGGTCGTTGGTTCGGGTGTTGCCCTTGATGCTAACCCTGTTGATGCGTGCCTGCTCTCCTTCGTAAAGGCGGATCTCCAAATCAATGGAATCATTTTCAACCGAGGTTTCAACCGGATCCACGTTGAAAAACAGGTATCCGTTATCAAGATATATAGAGCTGATATCCGGGCCGTCCATATTCATAAAAAGGTTCTTCTCCAGGAGTGTCTGGTTGTAAACATCCCCAGGCTTTATACCAAGTACCTCATTCAGGGCCTCGGTAGGATAAACGGTATTACCCACCCATTCAATATTCCGGAAATAATAGGTAGGCCCTTCTTCAATGTGCAGGTCTATTTCAATGCGGTTGTCATCAACAAAATATACCGAATCCCTTACAATTTGTGCATCCCTTTTTCCAATCTCATTGTACCTTTCCAGGATTCTTCTCTTGTCTTCTTCAAAGTCATCCTGCACCAGCTTGGAGGAAGAAAAAATAAACCAGATACTGCGTTCCCGGGTATCTTTCATGGTTCTTTTTATCTGACGGTCAGTAAGCTCTTCGTTGCCGTAAATATTTACTTCCCGGATGCGGGTGCGCGGACCGCGGTCGACATCAAATTTCAGCTTGATGGAATTTTCCCTGTCGGGATCTTCAACCTGGGTTACGGAAATTTCGGGCGTCAGATATCCCTTTTCTACATAATATTCTTTGATGGTATTTTCAGCCCGGTACAAAACGCTTTCCGTTACTACATCGTTTCTAACGAGATTGAGTTTCTCGCGGATGTTGTCCCGGTCGCTTCGCCTTACTCCTTCAAATTCAAAGTCGGTAAGCCGGGGCCGCTCGGTAACCTCTATATCCAGGAAAACAAAATCGCCCTGAATGGAAGAAATAGAAACGGCTACATGACGAAAGAGACCCTGCCTCCACAAGCGGTTAATGGCTTCGGAAATTTCATCGCCGGGAACCATGATCTTGTCCCCGACACTTAAACGTGCAACCATCAGGATTACATTTTCATCAATGGTTTTTTCACCGCTGACGGTTATGCCTCCGATTTCATATTCAACAGGGTTGTTGTAATCTACCCGTATCTGATCACCTGTGAGGGTTTGCTGAGCAAAGGAGGGCAGTGAAAAACCAAAAACCATGATCAGAAAAACAATAAAATGTTTTGGCATGGCAGGGGAGGTTTTTTTGTTTCCGGGTGTAAAACCCATTATACCGGAAAGATAGGGTTTGATATTTGGACTGAATTGAAATTTCATATTCGTGAAATTCATATATTTTTTAATTTCTGGAATTATGGCAGCTGCTCTGTGGTTTTTCCAAACCGCCTTTCCCTTTTCTGGTAGTCCAGTATGGCCTGGAAAAAATGTTTCTTTCTGAAATCGGGCCACAAAACCGGAGTAAAGTATAATTCACTGTAAGCGATCTGCCAGAGCAAAAAATTACTGATCCGTAGTTCTCCGCTGGTACGGATCAAAAGGTCAGGGTCGGGCATGCCCTGGGTTTCCAGGTGGTCTGAGAGCAGATCCTGGTCAACTTCTTCAGGTTTCAGCTGCTGGTTTTTAATTTTTTCTGCAATTTTTCTGGCAGCATTGGCTATTTCCCATCTTGCGCTGTAGCTTAAGGCTACATTTACGATCAGTTTATTGTTTCCGGATGTCAGGGAAATGGCATCCAATAGTTCCTTTTTACATCCATAGGGCAAAGACTCCAGGTTGCCAATGGCCTGCAAACGTACCCCGTTTTTGTTCAGTTCAGGGGTTTCATTGCGAATGGCATCTACCAGCAATTCCATCAGGGTATTGACCTCTTTATCGGGCCTGCACCAGTTTTCGGTGGAAAAGGCAAAAAAAGTGAGGTAAGAAACCCCTATTTCAACAGCAGCTTTTACCGTGTCACGAACGGCTTCCACACCATTTTCATGCCCGAATATCCTTTCCTTCCCCCTCTGCCTGGCCCAGCGTCCGTTGCCATCCATGATGAGTGCCACGTGGCGCGGTAAATTATTTTGATCTATTCGCTGCTTTAAATCCATTTATTCCAATAAATTATACCTTATAAAAAAGGTGGCACAAATTTCTTAAAATGTTTTGACAAATAAAAGCCGGTAGCCAAAGTTTAAGAATTTTTAATTGTAAGCCGGGCATTTGGTGCGCATTAGCTCCGGTATTTTAAAGGTAAGAATAAATCCGGCAAAAGAATACCAGTCGTTGGTTGTTGGATTACCTCTCTGAAAGCCAGCGTTTTCACCCCGGTTTACAAGTGAGCGGTCAGAAAAATAGCGGGCATCCTCTCCGGTGAGGGCGCCTGAGGCGGGATAGGTGGTGCTTACATCATCGAGGTAATCGGTACCGGTGCGTCGCAACCCCCATTCCAGGCCACCGGTGAGGCTGCGTGTGATGTTGAATTTTACCCCAACTCCAAACAAAGCACTATAAGAAAAAAGATTGTAAGGTTCACGGTCCGGGTGTTCTTCTGTTCCTTGTCCTTCGGTTCCAAGGGGTTGAAGCTCAACCCACTCCCCATCAGAATTCCGGGCTTTGGGATTGAATGAAAATCCTCCGATACCTGCAAAAAAGTATGGGGTGTAAACTGTTTCAAGGTTGCCGGGCTCAAAAGGAAGGAAATTAACCTCTCCCTGAACAGATAACTCTACAATGGTGGAACGAAAACTCAGGTTTCGGGTTTCATTATAACCGATGATGGCATCACTGGCTTCCACGCTGCCCAGAAAACCATTTACCCTCAGGGATAAGTGTTCTGTAAAGTTGTGGCGGTAAAGGCCGCCTCCTGCTATGCGGGTCATGGCAAACTGCCGGGTTGGATTCAGGTCGCCCAGGTAGTAGGAGCCCCCAAACATCACACCGATCTCACTGCGTTGGGCCTGTGCAGGGGAACCCAGGAAAAATAATGCAGCAAAAAAAAACCAAAAAAAGCTTTTGCTGGATTTTTTAATCACTTTTTCAGCAGGGAAAATTTTCCTGAACATAAGTTATGTGGTTGATTGGGTTAAATTGAATAATTCCGGCCGGTTCGAAGGGCGTTTGTCTTTCAATCCCTTGCTTTAAAAAGTTTTGGCACTTAATGAAAATAACGCAGATGCGTAAATTTTATTTTGTAGTCAGCGGCCGGCTACCGGATAAATGGCGCCCAGGGTGGACCACCTCCAATAATCTTATAATTTATCGTAATCATCAAAAACATGTAAGCATCGTCATTGGAAGGGCTTCCCCTTTGCATTCCGGGAGAAGTTACATTCGCTGGCAGGTTGTTGTTGGTGGGATTGGAAAAGTATTCAGCAAGAGCAATTTTTTGATTATCTCCTTCAAACATAATGGAATATATTGCGGGATCCACATAAGTCGTGCTTACATCATCAATATAATCGGTGAAGGTTTTTCTGTAACCAAACTCAAGCCCGAGGTTCAACTCCCTTGTCAAACGATAGGTAAAGCCAACTCCCATGGGAATGGTAAGTTGTATCCTGGAGTATTTTTCACGGGTGGGGAAAAACCCCTGTCCTTCGGTGCTTAGTTCCCTGAGGTCGTACCAGCCATCAGAAGGCAGTTCTTCGGCAGGGATGCTGCCATTGTAATTGGCTGCATTGAATTGACCCTGGGGGTTAAAATAAAATCCCCCGATACCTCCAAAAAGATAGGCCCTGAAGCGGATGGTTCTCCACCCTGCCGGACCGCCTGTCCCTGGAAAACGGGCACCAAGTTGCCCAAAACTGAAGAAATAATACTCTCCCTGTACTGAGGTTTCCAGGATCGGAGAACGAAAATGGATGTTGCGATTGTTGCGGAAGGGTTCATCGCTGAATTCATCGCTGGCAAAAATCCGTCCATATATAAGGTTTCCCTTTACGGCCAGTTCATCAAAAAAATGATACCGATATCCCAGCTTGACGGCCGGACGAGTCGCTGAAAAGTTCAAATCCCGGAAATCCTGCCTCCCGGTGCTGCTCCCACCGCCTAAGTCACCAAGAAACCCGGTGCCCCCCAAACCAAAAATTAGCTGACTCCTTTCATTAATCCATTCCTGGGCAGAAGCCCCTTTGAGAAAAGCTACAAAGAAAATTAAAAGGAAGACGGTCTTTTTTTTCATTCCCTGTTACAATGATTACAAAGGCAAAATTATAATTTTTTTCATACCGGCCTGTTTTTTCAGGCGACCAATTTCGTTTTTTAGTTCCTTTTGTCTAAACCCCATGCAAGTTTGTTGCGTATGGTTTTGTAAAAATCCTTTTGTCCCACGCACACCAGGTTAATTGGGAACCCTGCCCTTTTGATGACCAACTCAAGTGAGGTAGACAAGGGTTTTGTCCTGGAATCCAGTACCACCAGAAAATCCTGGGTGCGGCCCGAAATTTTCAGCTTTATGGTGGACCCATCTGGTATTACGATGGGTCGTACCGTAAGGTTATGGGTAGCAATGGGGGTAATTACAAAATTCCGGGATTCAGGGGAAATAATCGGGCCTCCGCAACTCAGTGAATAACCTGTTGATCCTGTTGGGGTGGAAACGATCAACCCATCAGCCCAGTAGGTGTTCAAAAACTGATCGTCAACATACGCACTGATGGTGATCATTGTGGTGTTGTCTCTTTTTAGCACCGTTAGTTCATTGAGAGCGTAATTTATTTTTCCGAAAAGGTCATCAGGGGAAACCAGTTGCAAAAGTGAGCGGCGATCAAGGGTATAGTTGCCGGAAATCAATGAATGGGCGGCTTCCTGTATCTCATCTGTAGAGATGGCAGATAAGAAACCCAGCTTCCCCGTATTAATGCCCAGTACCGGAATTCCGGAATCCTGCAAGAGGGTGATGGTGTCGAGCAGGGTGCCGTCCCCACCGATACTGATCATGCAAAATGTTTCCTGATCCAGCTCTTCAGAGGTTTTAAATGGTTTTGCAGGAACTTTGAACCGGATATTTTTCCCGAGATAATCATAAAAGCCTTCGTATATAAGAAATTCGTTGGCTTTTTCCTGAAGTGTATCAATGAGAAGCTGTATTTTTTCAAGGAATGCGGGATTGAATTCCCGCCCGAACAGGGCAATTTTCATTCAGTTGGCTTTTTTTTCCGAAAGTAAAAAAACTTTTCCATAAAAATATGTTCCCTGCAAAATTATATTGCACCTGAACCCTTTATAGCATTTCCAGCCGTTTGGAATCCAGCTTCAGAAAAGTAAATATCATAAGGGTAAAACCCCAAAGGGAAGACCCCCCGTAACTCAGAAAGGGCAGGGGTATGCCGATAACCGGTACCAGCCCGATGGTCATACCGATGTTTACAGCAAAATGGAAAAACATAAGGGATGCAATACAGTAACCAAACACCCGGGTAAAGGCCGAACGTTGCCGTTCAGCCAGGATCACAAGCCGGATGAGCAGCCATAGAAATAGAGCGATTACCACAATGGAACCCAGAAAGCCCCATTCCTCTCCAATGGTACAGAAAATAAAGTCGGTGGCCTGCTCAGGCACAAAGTTAAACTTGGTCTGGGTTCCCTGCATATAGCCTTTCCCCCATAAACCTCCCGAGCCAATGGCAATTTTGGATTGATGCAGGTTGTAACCTGCTCCCCTCAGATCTGCATTTTCATCAATCAGCACTTCAATGCGAAGTTTCTGATGGGGCTCCAGCAGGTTCTCATAGGCGTAATCCACAGAATATACATAACCTGACAATAGGACAAATAAAGCCAAAAGCTGAACCAGTTCGGTTTTTTTCCTGCGGATGATAAAAGCCGTAAAAAAAGTAATTCCGGCCATGGCGCCGATTATGATGAATTCGTTGATGATGAGGGTAAGAACAAAAAGAGCTATGGCCAGGAATCCGATAATCAGCAAACGGAAACCAACATATCCTTCACGGAAAAGCATAAGCGAGAGGGATGCAAAAACCAGGGTGGTGCCCATGTCTTTTTGCAGAAAAACAAGAAATGCAGGAACACCCAAAATAATGAATGGTTTTATCCTGGTGGGAAAATCTATGGTGCGGGATTTTACCTGGCTGATGTAACTCGCCAGTGCCAGTGCTGTTGCGTATTTGGCAAATTCAGAAGGTTGGATTGCCAAACTCCCGAAACGGAACCAGGCTTTGGTGGCGTTGATTTCGGTGCCAAAAAACAAAACCCCTACAAGCATTACCAGGAAAAACCCATAAAGGATCCATGAAAAGGTTGGAAAAACCTTGGCGTCCAGCATCAGGATGGCTGTGGCAATAACCAGGCTGGTAAGGATGAAAAAAAACTGTTTGCCATAATTCTGGCTAAAATCAAAAATACTGTGGCGTGCATCGGTTACCTCTGCCGCATAAATATTGAACCATCCCATTACCACAAGGGCAAGGAAAAGAAACAAGACCGTTTTGTCAATATTCTTGAATATGTTTAGTTGTGGCCTCATGGTCTTGGATTTAAAAAGTTGGCATCCAGTATTCTTTGTTCAAACCAGTGGCGGTTCACTTCCCTGTTCATATATTTTTCAATCATCAGGCTGGCAATGGGAGCAGCCCATGTGGAGCCGTAACCTGCATTTTCCACCACCACCGATATGG
>SLRE01000297.1 GCA_007131125.1 Bacteroidales bacterium
ATGGCAGGGCCTGTGTGGTGTGGTCAAGTATGTGCTCCCCTTTTTCAGGACCGAATTGAGGGATGACCCCATAAAAGTCAGCATTCACATAAATGTTTTTCTTTACCGGGATATCTCCTTTGTATTGAAGACTAATTGCCGGGGCATACCTGAGGGCAGGAGATCCCACCACTTCTATCAGCCCATGAATATCGGGGCGGGAATGAACGATTTCGGCTTCCGGCAAATTCAGGCTGGAAGCAAGGCTTTTGTATTCTGAAATGGGAATGGACCCGGGTTCCCTCATCAATAGACCGGATGCAATAACGGCAAATATTCCCGCTGCAATTTGAATCTTTCTGTAGGATGCCGTAAGGGCAAGCAAACCGGCCAAAACCGAAAGCAAACCGATGAGAGGAGGAACCTGCTGCGGGAAGATGGTCCCAAACAATAGCAAAACCAGCAAACCTCCAACACCAGATCCAAGCAGGTTGGAAAAATAATATGTCCCGATTTGTCTGGCATTTTCAATAAAAATGATACCAATGCTTAATGCTCCTGTAAAGAAAGGAATAAAAAAGATGATATAATTTGCAGCAAGTATGGGAAATTGAGAAAATTCCGCAAATAGCAGGTAAACGTCAAAGCGGAAAAACTCCATGCGGGTGATTTCAAAAGCCACCATCATAAAAAAACCGCTTACCGTCATCAGGAGGGGGACCAGCCAACGGGACCAGGCCAGCAGCTTTTCCCGGTAAATAGCCAGCAAAGTGCCGCTTGCGCCAAATCCAAGCATGGCTATGGAAATGATCATGTAGGCAAAATGATGCCACTGTACAATGGAAATAAGCTGCATCAGGGCCAGCTGAAATGCAATAATGGCTGCCGAATGCAACCCAAGACTGATGATAAGGCGGTTTTGATAGTGTTTCAAGGAAAATCCCATAACAAGGCGAATCACTCTCTTTTGAAAGGAACAAATCTAACCGGCATCAGGGTTCTGGTGGAATAATCATCTCCCTGCTTTTCAACAAGCATCAATTGCTGCACCCGAAAGGGCGAGCCGATGGGGATGATCATTTTTCCCCCGTCTTTAAGCTGTTCCACAAGGGGAGAGGGGATGTGCTCCGCAGCTGCAGTTACCACGATGGCATCAAAAGGGGCATGCTCTTCCCATCCGTAATAGCCATCGGCTATTTTAACAAAAACATTGTCATATTCATTATCCAGAACTTCACGGGCTGTTTTTCCCAGTTCTTCAATAATTTCTATGGTGTAAACCTCATCAACAATTTCTGCAAGCACCGCTGCCTGGTAACCCGATCCGGTTCCAATTTCCAGCACCCTTTGCCCCCTGCCCGGATTGATGATTTCGGTCATATAACCCACAATATAGGGCTGAGAAATGGTTTGTCCGAAGCCTATGGGCAGGGGTCTGTCCTGGTAGGCAAACCTTCGTTGAGCGGAAGGAACATAAAGATGGCGAGGCACGTTTTCCATGGCCTTCAGGGTAGCCTGATGGTTAATGCCCCGGGCCTGCAACTGGGTCCTAACCATTTCCCTGCGCTCAGAAGCATAAGAATCTTGTCCGGATTTGGCATTTTTTGGTATAGATATTGCAATGAGCAACATAATTCCAATCCAAAATAAACTTGCTTTTAGATGTTTTTGTTTTCCCATAACTCCAGCTTATCTCACAAATATAGCATTATAAAAACAGTTATGCAACCAGGTTTTGAAAAGCAGAACTGCCGGAAGTTTCTTTTTCCGGTTTGTGAATGAGGCAACTACATAAATCAATCAATATCAAAACTCTAATTTATTTTGTTATGAAAAAAGTTTTCCTTTTGTTATCGTTAATTGGCATTTTGCTTTTCAGCACCTGCCCGGGTTTTTCTCAAAATGATGTTCAAGAGCTGAAAAGCCCGCTTCTGGAAAAACTTCAGAAAGCGGAAAAGCAACTTCCCCAGCAGAAAGTTTACCTGCACACGGATAAGGACCAATACCTTGCCGGTGAAAAAATCTGGTTTAAAGCTTATGTGGTTTCTGCCTCCGGCAATACTCCGCATTCTTTTCAAACCAACCTCAATGTGGATCTTATCAATGAGAATGGTAAATTCATTGACTTTTCAATTTTAGACTTGAAAAACGGACTTACAAATGGAAGCTTCCATTTGCCCGACTCACTGCACGAAGGCGGGTATTACTTGAGGGCTTATACCGACTGCATGAAAAACTTTGACCAGGAATTTTATTTTCTCAAACCTGTTCATGTTGTTAACCCCATCGAAGAAAATTTTATCCGCCGAAGTGAAAGGCGTCGCAGCCAGAGGTTTAACCGGAAGCTGGAAAATCAAATAGAACAACGACAGTTTGCCTTTTTCCCGGAAAGCGGTCAAATGCTTAAAGGGGTGGAAAACCGGATTGCCTTTAAAGCTGCCAATGGTTTAGGAGAAGGTGTTGAAGCCAGTGGTCAGGTGTATGATGATCAGGGAAGTAAATTACTTTCTTTTGAAACATTTCACGAAGGGATGGGACGCTTTGAATTAACCCCTGAATCAGGACGATCCTATAAAGCAAAAGTAAAATTCGACAATGGCCGCACTGAAGAGTTTGCTTTACCCAAAGCTGTCACAGAGGGATATTCACTCAGAATAGATCCTGTCATGGATGGGATTGAAATCATGGTGAAAACAAATTTTCCCAACCCTTCAGAATTATCTATTTTGGCACATGCACACAGCACACCGGCTTTTTATAAACCGGTAACTTTCAGGGATGGGGTTTTTAAAACAATAGTACCGTTTGAAAATCTGCCGGATGGGATTACCAACCTGACTTTGTTTAAAAACCATGAAATTCCTGTGGCAGAGCGCCTGGCATTTGTGTTACAGGAGGAAATCCGGGAGGTGGAAATGGCTGACATACAAACCATTTCTGCTGATGAGGGAAATAAAACCATGAAGGTGGACCTGCTTTTTGAAGCTGATCCAGGTATCCCCGGCAGCTACTCTGTTGCTGCAGTGGGAAGCCTGGGCCAAAAAACCGGCAAAGCCCCTCATCTTAATATGGCTGCCTATCTCATGCTTTCCAGCGAAATTAAAGGACAAGTTAAAGATCCCGGTTTCTACCTTCAAAAAAATGAGCAAAATCAAAAAGCGGCCGACCTTTTGATGATGACGCATGGATGGAGACGATTTGACTGGACTGCCTTGCTTGACGGGGAAGTTTCTGATATAAATGATGATCCGGAAGAAGGCATTGAGATTTCCGGTAAACTGAAATCCACAAGTCGCTCTCATTCTGCCGAAGGGGTATCACTTAAGCTGACCACAAAGCCTTGGGGAAATAACTATTACACCGAAACTGGCAAAAACGGAGAATTTGCTTTTTCCGGCCTGGACTATCAGGGGTCCGTAAAAACCGGACTAGTTATCGAAACTGATGCTCCGGGAAGGGTTTATGAAATTGGGATTGATGACAGGCAGTTTGAAAAAATTGATTTACCCGTCGGATTCCATACTCCGAAAAAAAGAGTCCTGAACCGGGGTGAAGAATGGTCAAGAACATCCCGGCCTGATTATTCGGTGAAATCTACTATTAGTCCCCCTGCAAGGGCTTCGGGAGGCTATTATGGTGACCCTGATCAGGTAGTTTACATGGATGATATTCCACCCCAGTCAAACATGCAACATTTTCTGCGCACCCGTATAAGGGGCCTGACCTATACCACTGATGGAACCTTTGTGTTAAGAGGCGTCAGCAGCGTCAGGGGTAGCAATGAACCCCTGTATATTGTTGATGATAATGTGATTGACAGAAATGCTTTTTTAAATCTAAGACCAGACGAACTGGACCGGGTGGAAGTTTTGAGCGGTTCCAGTGCATCCATCCTGGGAATGAGAGGCGGAAACGGTGCATTGGTTGCCTACTCCCGCAGAAGCGAAAGGGGAACTCCTGCCTTTGAATTGGAATTTAAAGGTTATTCTGTATCGGAAGATTTTTATGACTCCAAAATCAAAACATCACACTACCAAAATGAAGCAGTGAATAAAACCCTCTTCTGGAAGCCTAGTGCCATACCCGGGCAGGACGGAGCGTTGACTCTGGAATTTCCACAACCAAAAGGGTTTGAAGAAATATTCCTGCTTGTTGAGGGAATCGATCAAAACGGGCAGATCACATTTGGTTTTATTGAGCTTTAAACCGATTAGGGTTTGAAGTAAAATTTATTCAACTTTCCTTTTGAAAAACCCGATTTTTTCCAAATGGAAAGTTGTTTTTTATGAAGATGATTTAATCTGCAACTCCATCTTAAACTTAATTGTTAAATAATTGTTTAATCCTTTGGTAATACCTGTTGTTTCATAACAAGTTACCTTAATAATACGTTGTAAAAAATTAGGAAAAAAACTTAAAAATAATTATCTTCGTTACTATTGTATTTCATCTTTTTAAAGAGGTCTTCGCCATGATTAAATCAGCTTCTGTTATTAGAAAAACCAGTTTTTTGCTTATATTTTTCCTTTTTACTTTACCGGGATTTGCAGCAGAAAACATTTCAGACCAGGCCAAATCTATTTTGGAAAACCTGAACAAAATGAAACATGCTTACCCACAGCAAAAAGTTTTTTTGCACCTTGATAAGCATGAATATCTGGCCGGTGATACCATTTGGGTCAAAGGATATGTTGTAAACGCTACTACTCTTAAACCCGATACACTTAGCAGCAACCTTTTTGTAGAAATTATTAATTCTGATGGGAAACCGGTAAGTATCTCCCTTTTCCGCCTGAAAGAAGGGTATGCCAAAGGAGAGGTTGCTCTTCCGGATTCCATTTCTGAGGGAAATTACCAGTTAAGGAGTTATACCAACTGGATGAACAACTTCAATGAGGATCTTTTCTTTTCCAAGGATCTTTATGTATATAATCCCATTGAAGAAAACTTTATCCGTAGGAGGGATGTCTGGAGAAACCGCCGTTTTAACCGGCAGTTGGAGAGAGCACAGGAAAAAATGCAATTTGCTTTTTTCCCGGAAGGAGGACAGCTGGTGGCAGAATTGGAAAACCGGGTTTCATTTAAAGCCGCCAATTCTTTGGGTGCAGGCATTAAAGCCAGTGGACAGGTCTTTGACGGCAGGGGAAACCAAATTGCCGACTTTGAAACTTTCCATGATGGAATGGGAACCTTCAAATTTACCCCAAAGGCAGGGGAAAAATACAGGGCCGAAATAGTTTTCGAAAACGGAGACAATAAAAGGGTTGAACTGCCAAGAGCATCTGACGCAGGAATTTTGCTTTCTGCAACCCAAAATGACAATGCCCTGCAAATTAAAGTAGAACCCAACTTCAATCCCGATGACAGGAATATTCCTGACCATTTTATTCTTTTGGTGCATACAAGAGGAGATGTCAATTATCTTGAAGAATTCAGAACCGGAGGAGAAAAACATAAAACCGAGGTGTCCTTAAATTCATTGCCGACCGGGGTTTCCCAAATCATGTTGTTTGATCAGGAAGGACAACCCATTGCTGAAAGACTGGTCTTTGTCAACCACATGGATTGGAAAATGGCAAGCCTGGGTAATGCTGAAATTAACAATGGCAGTGACGGACAGAAAATTCAGGTTAACCTGGAATTAAAAGAATCCCTTCCTGGTGAGAGTTATTCGGTTGCTGTACTTGATGCAAAAGATGATGCTTTGGATTATCGCTCCAACATTGCAACCGACCTTCTCATGTTAGGAGATATCGGAATTGGCACCGTTAATGATCCATGGTTTTACCTTGCAAACGATGATGAATCAACCAGGAAAGCAATGGATTTACTCATGACAACCCATGGTTGGAGGAGGTTTGACTGGAAAGCACTGGCAAAGGGAGAATTTCCTGAGCTCAGGTATCCTTTCCTGCATGGAATTACCATTAGTGGAGTGGTTTCTCCAAGGTCTTCAGGGAGAATCACCGGAGAGCTTGATGTTGAACTGGCCATTTCCCAGGAAAAAATTGATATCTATGAAACCTCAACCGACAGCCATGGCAATTTTGTGTTTCCAAACCTGGATTATGATGGGTTGTTTTCTGCGGAGTTTCGTATTGATGCCGGTCATGAGCGAAGAGCCATGCACCTCAGACTCAACCAGCGTTCTTATGAAGATGTAAAATTCACGAAGAACTTCAATACCCGCCCAAGAAGGGTTACTTCAAGGGGAGATGAATGGGAAAGGGTATCTCAGCCGGAAACTGTAATCCGATCCCGGGAACCTGCTGACAAAGGCCGCGAACCCTTGTCCATGTTTGGAGAACCGAAACAAACCATCTATTTTGATGATATTCGTGACCAACTCCATAGCGTGATGGATGTTTTGCGTACCCGTGTATCAGGCCTGAGGATTATTAATGGGGAAGTTATTTTGCGTGGACCAACCAGTTTTATGCAAAGTAATGAGCCACTTTTCTATCTTGATGGAGTTTCTGTTCAAAGGAATGTTTTTCTTAATGTCAATGTAAATGATATTGACCGCCTTGAGGTTATTACCGGTCCTGAAAGTGCTATTTTCGGCAGCCGGGGGGCAAATGGTGCCTTGCTAATCTGGACACTCAGGGGTGGGCACCAGTTTCATATTACTCATAAATACTTTTTGAAGGGCTACCATGAACCCTCCGAAACCTATCAGACCAGCATTAATACCGACATTTATAAAATTTCTGGAATAGACAGGACCCTGTTCTGGCATCCGGAGTTAAAACCCGACAATGCAGGGAATTTGGCAATATCGGTTCCTTACGATGAACACATTCGTAACCTCAGAGTTGTTATTCAGGGTGTTGACGAAAAAGGCCGCATAACCTTCTCTGAATACTTGCTGGATGATGAAAAACCTATAAACTAAGCAGGAATTTCAGGGTGTCAACACCATCTGCATAATCCCATAATTCAGGCTGCTGGCTTTTTCCGAAAGGAATGGTTTCGGCAGCCTGAACTTTTATATCGGGGTCTGCCGCAATACATTGCAGATCTTCTTTCCAGGATCTAAGATATTCCTCCAGGTGTGTCCGGTCATGATATTTTTCGTAGAAAACCAGGGAAACAGGAGAAGAAAGCCCTGTATCCTCCTTTAGCAGGCAAAATCCGGTGTCGATATGCGGTTCTTTGTTGACCAATAAAATCGCTTTATGGTACTCATAATTGTTGAAATACTTTGAATGCTGTGCCAGGCTTTCCCATTCTTTCCAGGCCTCTTTCAGCTGATCAAACCGGTAATCAGCCGGAACCATAAGCTTGGAAACATTGCGGCAGCCAAGGCCAAAATAAGAAAAGACATCCTCTCCTAGTGCTTTGAGATGGTCAGGGTTTTCATTCCCGCTCAAAATTGCAAGGGAGCTGCGGTTTTTCCGGATAATATGCGGATACTTCCCGAAATAATATTCAAAATACCTGGCACTGTTATTACTACCGGTGGCTATTACTGCGTCAAATTTTTCCAGAGGTCCTTCACTAAAGGAAATGCTCTCCTTAAAACCAGGGTTGATCTCCACAAGAAGGTTTCCCAGGGCCTCAGGAAGTTTGCTGTCCTGTGATGAAAGCTTCCCAAGAAAGCGATGTCCTGCGATCAATACACACAAAAAGTCGTGGAATCCAACCAAAGGAATATTGCCGGCCATGATCACCGCAATGGTTTTGGCTTTTGCTCCGGTGGACTCACTTAATTCCGGGTATTGGCCCGCCCAGTTTTTAAGGTTGTTTTCTCCAGGCATTTGAGAAAGAGAACCAATGGCCCGGCTAACATTATTTTTGGTGAACCAGGCATTTTGTTTGCCGGCCTCCATAGCACTTCTGAACAACTCCAGTTCTGCCCGGGTGTCCAGGGGAGAGGGGTCTGTTTTTTCTATGGACAGCGCGATTCTTTTTAGTTTTTTCCCTAGTATTTCAAAAGCCGAAACCCGCTCTTCCAATGAGTGCACCATATTGAATTTTTTTTACAAGATCAGGATTTGCTTATATCTTTGCAATATTAATGTAAGGGTAAAGTTATATTAAAAACAGGATTTTGACCAAACAAAATTAATTTTCAAATATTCATTCCCTGAAACATCCATGATTAACTTTAAACTCGCGTGGATGATAGTTTGGGAAACAGACCGTCATCCAACATAGAAAAATAAATTGTGGTTTTCTCCTGCATTGGCGGGATAGGTTTTTTACCGGTTTAATCAAATAATAAAAACATGAAGAGTCGTTTTTTTGTAATTGTTTTTTTAAGTGTTTTTCCTCTTATGGCTTTTGCCGGCCAAAACGATTACTTTATTCAGGCAGAGGATTCCCTCCACCAGATGGCATTGAATATTATTGGCCCTGACCAGGACGAAGGCCGGCTTGAGAAAAACCAGGCCTTTTTCTCTTATTTCAGGGAAGTACTCGAGAAAGATGGCTCTTTCCATTATCCTTTTGATTCACTGCAGACCGTTTCCCTGCTTACTCCCCCTGATAAGAGCTTCAGAATGATTACCTGGTATGTTCCCCTTTCAGGAGAGCGTTTTCGATATTTTGGGTTTGTTCAGCTTCCTGAAAAAGGGGAAGCAGACGCTGAACTGATTGTTTTGAATGATCAGACCTCCGAAATAGCACGTCCCGGCCGGCAGGAACTTTCCGCCCAAAACTGGTTTGGGGCTTATTATTATGAACTTATCCATAATCGATACGAGGGGGAAGACCATTATACTTTTCTTGGGTGGAAGGGCGATAATCCCCAGACCAGGAAAAGGGTGGTGGAACCCTTTTATTTTCAAGATGGGCAGCCGGTTTTTGGAAGGAGGGTGTTTGATGTGGGCGACAATGAATTTTACCGTATCGTTTTTGAGTATTCTGCCAGGGTGGCCATGGGGCTTTCTTACGAAAAACATTTTGTTACCGTGGGCGGGCCAAGAAGAGAAATGATTGTTTTCGACCGCCTGGCCCCAACCCATGAATCATTGAGAGGACACTACCGGTTTTACAAACCCGAAACCAATATTTTTGACGGGCTGGTTTTTGAAGATGGGCAATGGAAATACTTTG
>SLRE01000317.1 GCA_007131125.1 Bacteroidales bacterium
GTTCAGAAATTTGAAAAACCCCTGGGTTCAATTGATTGCAAAGGTGAAGATTAGTTCTGGATGATCACCTTTCTGGTTACCACCTGGTTTTCGGTAATGATGCGGAAAAAGTAAATTCCGGGTTCCATCCCATGCACATTGATCCTGATTTGGTTGTGTCTTACCGTTTTTATCAGGACCGTTCTTCCTGAAATATCAAACATATAAACTTTGTCAATTTCACTGCCTGATTTGATATTCAGTTCACTGCGGGCAGGATTGGGGTAAACTTGTATGCCCTTATCATCAATTTTACTGGTGCTGACGTGCTCAGAAGCAAAGTTTGCCGTGAGAGACAGGTCTGCTTCAGGCATATTGAACGAATAATTTTCCTCATTACTGACCACTTCTCCTTCACTATTGGTCCAACTGATAAACATGAAACCGGTGTTTGCAGTGGCAGTTACATTTACCTCTTCTCCGGCAATAAACTGCCCTTCCCCGTGAACCTGCCCGGCATCTTCCGGATTTATCGCAAGGGTGAGGGTAAACAATTCTGCATCCTCGTCCACGAAGTAGGCTGTAAGGGTAACATCCTGTGCAGGCATGGTAAACACAAATGGTGATTCATCGCTTATGACCACCCCGTCCTTGCGCCAGTTCTGGAATTTATAGCCGTCATTTGCAGTTGCCGTCAGGGTTATTTCATCCCCCACATGGTAGACCTCCTGGTCCGGCTCCATGGTCACTTCACCCGCTTCTTCGGGCTGTACCAGGATGTTCAGGGTATATTCCAGGGCCTGAAAATTGGCTGTCAGGGCTACATCTTCCTCTTCAAAAGTGTAAATAAACCCTGCTTGGGTGCTGATGGTTTCCCCATCTTCTTCCCAGTTCAGGAAAACGTGACCTTCCGCCGGGGTTGCATGAAGCATTACCTCAGAACCATAGGCCACAAGCGGAGGATAGTTTTGGTCATATGGCTCTCCTTCCACTTCCACATGTCCGTTTCCTGCAATTTCAATATCCAGATAACAATGGAAAGGGATTCTCCAGTTGAAAAGGTCGTCATTGGCCGGCAGGTACATCACCTGTGCAAAAGCAGGGTCATGGTTTCCTTCTCCTGAGGGACGGTCGAGGGGTTGCTGCAGGCGGCGGATGTCCAGAAAGCGATGTCCTTCGCCCCAGAGCTCCATGCGGCGGTGCAGCAGGATCTCATCAACCAGGTCTTGCCCGGTATTGGTGGACAGGCTGTACTGGGGATCGCGCTGGCTGACCAGTTCAAAAAGACTTTGGCTGGCGTCTGCATCTGATCCGGAACCTTTGGCCTGTGCCTCGGCACGGATCAGGTACATCTCAGAAAGGCGCATATAGAGGTAATCGGCGACAAAAGAGCCGATATTTTTGGTCAGGAATTTCATCTGGTTGTAATCCACCAGGGGGCCTTCCCCTGTAGCGGGAGTAATAAAGAGGTCTCTTCTTACATCCGTTGCCGGAAATGAATTGTAAAGCTCGGCGGTGATCTTTTTCTGTAAACCCATGTTGGCATAACTTTGAAACCTTGCATCCATGTGGCTGAAAAAGGAGCCAAACCCGGTATGGTTGTATTCGGTGATCTCCGATCCCCACAACCATTCGCTGCCTTCCACGGAGTTAAATCCGCTGGCATTGTATTGATCCGGGCTGTAGAGAGACCTTCCGGCTGTTTCTGCAGTTGTGATGGCCTGGTCGGCATGGCCGGCGGCTGCATCCCAGTCTTCCATGGCCAGGGCTACCCTTGCACGAAGTCCTTGTGCCACTGCCAGGTCAATATGGGACCGGTGTTGCTGGGTGCCGGTGTTTTCAAACAATGAAACGGCCATATCCAGGTCTGCTACCAGGTGGTCATAAACATCCGATACCTTTCCCCGTTCCAGTATCCCGGGTTCTGCCCATCTGCCCGGGCGGCTATCACCGGCTTCTTTACTTTGGCGGCTTTCCCATTCATTAATAAGGATTTCAGTTTCCTTCTGACGCTGCTGTAAATCGGAAAGTGAAATGGAAGAAAAGTTTCTGTCATTTTCCGTAAGGTAAGGAATGCCCGGGGCATCAGGGTTGTAGGAAAAAGGATTGGAGAAAGCCTGCACCAGTTGAAAGTGGGAGAAGGCCCGCATGGCCAGGGCCTGTGCTTTCACCCTGTCCTTATCAACCTGTGCACCGGCAGCCTGGTCGATGTGTGCTGCCACAAAGTTTGCCATCTCAATCATTTCATAAAACCTCAACCAGGTATAACGAACCAGGGTTGAACTTTTATTTGCCTGGGCAATGTAACGGTAATGCGCATTAAACCACCCATGACCAGTTGAATGCACTACCATATCCTCGCCCATCAAATCGCTGGTAAGGTCAAATGATTTGACTCCAAAATTGTCGTGGCCGCCAAAAGGGACTGTGCCCCAGGCAAACATGTAATGATAAATGTCATTCATGACATCCTGCGCCTGTTCGGCATTTGCAAACATGGTGCGGAAGTTCAATGCGTTTCCAATGCGAAATCCGTTTTCATTGGCCGCATATCCCCTTACACTGTAATCTGTATTGGCTTCCAGGTCTGTAAGCGTTAGGGTGAATTCGCCCATGCCTCCTTCAACCGGAATATCATAATAACCCCCATAATCCCCGGTCTGGTAAATCCTTATGCCCCGCTCCAGGATTTCCGCTCCACCGTCGTCCGTAACATTGGCTGTAACCACGGCACTGTTGGTGGTTACCTGGTCTACATCCAGGGTTACTATTGTGGGCATGGGTTTATCTGTTTGCGTGTGGAAGCGAACCCAATTGGAATAACTTGTTCCCTGTGTATTGGATGCATAAGCCCTTACAAAGTAATGGGTATTGGGCAGCAGTCCGGTAACTTGCGCTGAAAACTCTCCGGGACCATCACCCACTTCAATATGGTCATCCTGAAGGGTAGGATTGTATGATTGGCTCCACACAAAACCACGGCTGTTTACACTGCTTTCTCCTTCATGGGTCACTTCAGACGAAAGATAAACAGAAGTTTGCTCTATATCTGAACCTGTTACATTGGAGAGTTGGGGAATGTTTGCTGAAGGGGTGGTAAAGGATACCTGGTCGCCATAATTTATTCCATTGGCATTCACTGCATATGCCCTTGCATAATAAGTTGTTCCCGGCAGCAGGTCAATCAGCTCCCCCGTAAAGGAACCCGTCCCGCTTCCATCGTAGGAAAATGATATATTTTCCACAACCAGTTCCGGGCTGGTTCCATATGCAATGCCCCGGGCCACCACCGTGGCATTGCCGCTGCTGGTAACGCTTCCTTCCACTTTGGCTGAAGAGGGTTCAACTTCTGAAACATTCCCGCTAATTACCCCGGGGACCGTTTGGTTGGCCTGGATTTTTATGCAACGTATGCTCTGAGCGTATTCCTGACTCCAATACCCATGAAAGGTTCGGGGGTGATTGTAATAGTAAAACCTGTTTCTCAAAGAATTACCAACGGGTGTGGAAGTTAAAAAATTAGCCCTTTGTCCCTGGTTCATAAAATCCTGAGATCTGTAACCGGCCGGAAGCACGGAAAACCCGAATTCATCGGTTGCTCCCACATTGGGTAAGTTCCAGTATTCCGTGCCGGTAGCTTTGAGTTTTCCTCCTTCATCATGCCCATGTCCGAGAGCGACACCCCAAACATTGGCCACCTTCCAGCTCATGCCCAGTTGCATTTCCATTACCTGCCACTGGGCGTTGGTGGGTACCGTCCAGCCTGCCGGACACACCTCACGTTCATCCTTAACTACGAAACCTGTATAGAGCAACCCATAGGTATCAACAAGATCAGGATCATCGTTAACCATAAAATAATAATCCTGGTCCGGCCATGTCCATCCCAACCCGGTACCATCAGGGATGGGGTCGCCATTCTGGTAATGGGTAACCTTTAGGTTTTCAGCCATCCACTCCTGCTCACCAATCACAACGGTTGGAAAATCCGGTTCATCCTCATCCATATCAATAACTGCCCAGGTGTCATGAAACACCGTGTCATTTGCCACGAAAATGTAACGGTTGGGGTCGCCATCCCATTCGCCAAAATCCCAGGTGGGGTTGTCTTCCACAAGGAAATATTTGTACTCATGAACCCCTGCCTCCATTTCAAGGGCCAGGGTGTAGATCATATCATTGCCGGGATCACGCTTGTTTGCCGGGTGTAGCTCAAAAGCCTCATCTTCACCGGGAGTTGCCCACCCGGCAAAAGAACCGGATATGAATACCTGGTGAAGGGCCGGGTTGAAATTATCCGCATCGGCCATATTCACGTTAAAGGTTACCAGTGGCGTTACCGCTTCAATGTTCAAAGATACATGGATGTTTACATCCTGACCGGAAACCGTAAAATCATCATAAACAGTGATAAACCCATCATTTTCAACGGAGAAGGAATAATTGCCGTCTAAAGCATCAAAACTTGCCTGCCCATTGGCATTGGTGTAAAGGATTACAGGCCAGGTATCAGATTTTTCCAAAAAAGCCTCACTGGTATATTTCTGGTCCGCAATATTTTCGGAGGCATTTGCCCGGGTATGGTCGGTATTTTTGGAAAGATGCAAATAGGGTGTATCAGGCTTTTGGTTTTTCTTTTGGAATGGATTGGAAAGCTTTTTGGAAGCCTTTTTCCCGTTATCGGGTGTTACGGTGATTTTTGCATTTTCAAGGGGAACTTCATTCTGGTCATCCACGTTAAAGGTAACAGTATGAAATACCGGCTCACCATCAATAACTCCCCAGGTGTCATAGATTATCATGTCATTTTCAACATAGATAGTCCGAAGTGGGCTGCCAGGCCCCTCGCCATAGTCCCAACCTGGTTCGCCTTCTATAAAAAAATACAGGTACTCATGTTGGCCTTCTTCAATGGGAAGGGTCAGGGTGTAATACAGTTCATCGCCAGGCTCACGGGTTCCAAGGGGTTGCAACTCAAAAGTATCATCTGTACCTGGAGTTGGCCAGTCGGCAAAAGAACCGGTAATGAATACACTGTGAATGTCGGGATCAAAAACAAGACCACCCACAGCAACCGCATCGGTCATATCCAGGTTGAAGGTTACTTCGTAGGTGTCTCCGGGTTCGCCTTCCACTACATATGCCCCAAGGTTCCAGTTGAAAGTAAGGTCTTCATTGAGGTCGTTCAGTTCATACCAGTTCCCTTCCCAATGGATCATGTTGCCCTTTCCGGCAACTTCCGGGCCGGCATCACAACCCGCAGGGTAACCGCCCTGTGTATTGATATGAACCCCATACCAGAGATCAATCGAAGCATCAATTTCGAAAGGGGTATCCAGATCGATCTCATTCCAGGCTTCATTGGTAAAGGTATCCACCAACTGGGAGTAAACTTCCGTTGCATCAGCACCGGTCCAGATTTTTACCGTGAAAGCGGCAATCGGGTACCGGGGGAAAAAGCGGACTTTGGTGATCAACATTTCATCATAAGGTGCAAGATCAGCCGGCTCCCATCGGTGGGCAATGCTGAATATTGCCGGATTATTGGTGCCAATAGAGTTCCCGGTATTTTCACCGCTGTCCCAATGGATCCATTCACCGTCCTCGTTTTTGTCAAATTCTGCAACAACAGGAGAACCTGTTGTTGTTGACAATTCAAGATACTGGGCAATCCCTGCAAGGGGCGACACAAAGCAAAAGGCTATAATCAGCCCAATAAATTGTAGGTTTTTTTTCATGGCTTGATGTTTTGGGTTAATAATTGGGTTTGTGGGATGTTTTGTTGTTGAGAAGAAATTGTTTTAAGGAGGTGTCTATCCCCCTTGTTTTTTGGCAGATGGTTTTTGCCCTCTGAAATATCCATAATCTGTTTTCGTTTTTCCAATTTTAAGGCATAAACTCCTTGAAAAAACCCTTTTGATGAATACAGAAAACTCATTAGCTTCAATACCAGAAGCACCAAATAAAGTTCCAGAATTATGGGAGGAATAAAATTAAGGGATGAATTAACGCAACTAAAATACGAAAAAATAACATATAACGAATAAAAATAATAAAAATCGCTTAATTTATAATTTGTTTAGATAACAAAGTATGGTAAAGGCTTAACCGGGATTTAGGGGTTCAATAACATAAAAACCTAGGGATTGTTCAGAAATTTGAAAAACCCCTGGGTTCAATTGATTGCAAAGGTGAAGATGACAACCCAAAAACAGGTGAAGATTAGTTCTGGATGATCACCTTTTGGGTTACCACCTGGTTTTCGGTAATGATGCGGATAAAATACAAACCGGTTTCAAAGCCTTGCACGGAAAGCTTTGTATTTGTGCTACCTACATCCTTTGAAAATACCAGCTTTCCGGTAATGCTGTAAAGGAGAACCCTCTCAATGACCCTGCCGGCCTGTATGTTTAGCTCATTGCTGGCGGGGTTGGGGAAGAGATAAATACTGCCTGCTTCCGGGTCTGCTATGTGGGTGTAATCAGAAGCAAAAATTGCGGTAAGGGTAACATCCATATCCGGCATAACAAATTCAAATTCACTTTCCTGGGTGACCTCCTCCTGGGCTTCATTTATCCAGCTGAGGAAGGTAAAACCTTCGTTTGGTGTTGCCAGAATTGTAATTTGCTGACCTGCGGGGAACTGTCCTCCTCCGGAAACCATACCCCCTTCTTCCGGAACAGCCTCCAGGGTTAGTGTGAAAAGCTGCAAGGTCTCAAAGTTGGCAGTGAGACTATGATGCCTTGGCAGCATGGTATATTCAAAGCCGGGTTCTGTGCTGACCATGTTTCCATAACCATCTGTCCAGTCAGTAAAAACAAAACCTCCGGCTGCAATGGCTTCCAGCCAAACCTCCTGCCCGGCATTGTAGTATCCTGCACCGCTTAGGGTTCCTGCATCCTCCGGGTTGGTATGCAGCATCAAGTGGAAGAATACCTGCGGGTGAACTCCCCATTGATCGTGGATTTCCATATCTCCCGATACCTGTATGATCCGGTTGGGTCCCCCATCCCATTCGCCACCATTCCACCCCTGACCAAAGGCGTCGGAGTAGTATTTATATTCTGTGTGTCCGGGTTCCAGTTGCAGTGCAGCGGTATATATCAAGGATTTAGTGTCGGTTAAATCCATTTCTATAGAGCCTGCAGTTCCGGGAACGGCCCATCCGGTAAAGGTTCCGGTTAGAAACACTTTGTGTTCACTGGAATCAAAGCCCGGAACGGCAGACATGTCCACATGAAAGGTTGCATCAAACTGGGTTCCGGCCGGCACTACCTGGAAGTAATCACTGAATACCTGTTGGCCTGTATAATAATGATAAGCACTTACCCTGTAGTTTCCCGGTGTTAACCATTGGGTATCTGAGAAAGTGTAGTAAAGGATGCCTGCATCTGCGAATTCATCACCAATCCAATACCAGTTATAATTTTCATCCACCAGCTCAAGACCAATCCAGGAGCTTAGGAATACCTCTAATTCAATTTGTAGTTCCTGTCCGGCCGCAAGAACGGTTTCAGAGGTTGGGTGGATGAAATTTACCGGATTGCCCAATATGGTAAACCATTCTGAAAGCCCGTATGTGTCTGTGTCATCTGCTTTTTGTATCCGGATCAGGCTTTGCTCATGAATGCCAGAAATATCATCAGGAACCTGCCAGTAATATAAATTGTAGCCATAGTAATAATAACCATTGCTGCTCGGGACAGATGCTGCGACCAGATTCCAGTTTTCACCGTTATCCAGGGAGTAATGAATGTTAACACTGGAAACGTTCGCAGAGTTCCAGCGGATGTCATTGAAGGTTCCGGCAACCCAGGCTTCGCCCCCCTGGGGTTGACAGACTTCGATTGCAGAAAGGTTGTTGATGATGGTAAAAGAATCACTCAATATATAGCCCCATACATCAAGCTGATCAAAATAAAAATACAATAAAATCTGATAGTCTCCGGGTCCCATAGTTACAGGAATCTGATAATCGAAGCTGTGTACACCCGGTCCGTAAAAATAATCATAACCCAAAAAATCCCAGATTCCGTTTACCAGGTATAATGCGTATTCGACGCTATAATTTCCTGTCATTTCTATTTCCACCGGAATTACCTCATCCACTCCCACTTCGAAAACCTGTCCGGCAAGAGGTGCATTGAAAATAAGGGGAGAACTCATGAGAGTAAAGGTTTCGGAATAACCAACCGTTGAAGGATTGACGACATCTTCAATACGAATGAGGCTTTGATTGAAAATTCCGTTGATATCCTCAGGTACCTCCCAGTAAAAATAGTTATTACCCCAGTAATAATACCCGTCATTTGATGTGACATTGGCAGCGATCAACTCCCAACTGTTGCCGTTGTCAGTTGAATAGTGAATGTTTACCATGGAAACATTGTTCGAATTCCAGCGAATATCATAATAGTTGCCTGTAATCCAGGCCTGGCCGGAAGCCGGGTATCTGACATCAATCCCGGGCATGTTGTTGATGATTTGGAAGGTATTACTTTCTATGTAAGACCAGCCCCCAAATTCATAAATGTAGTACTCTAAAATAAAGTTGTGGTATCCTGAAGGCAGTGCATCAGAGATATTGTATTGATGATTGAATACTCCGGGTCCTTCGAAGTAGGCACTCTCAAAATAATCCCAATAGCCGTCAATATTGATATACAACCAATATACCCCGCTATAATTGCTTTGCATTTGAACCTGTACAGGGATTACTTCGTCAACCCCCACTTCATAAGTTTGACCGGGAAGGGGGTGGATAAAGCTGAACAAACCGTTTTCTTCATATACGCCCCAGATATCATCCACCACCATATCGCTTTCAACCAGAACAGAGCGGTTGGGGTCGCCCTGCCACTCTCCGCCATACCATCCCTCACCAAATGCATTGGAGAAGTATTTGTATTCTTGAAGTCCCATTTCTATTTCTTCTACCAAGGCCGTGTATAAAAACTCATTGGAGTCTGCCGGAGTGCCCTCCACTTTAATTGCATCA